>DAXJ01000001.1:0-168 GCA_002506335.1 Methanosaeta sp. UBA114 | reverse complement strand
CGCAGAGTTAACGGGAGTTACGACGCAGTCGGAACAGGATGAAAGCAGAGCCCACCCTTGTTATCGCGGACTAGCAGATAACTATTAAATATAATATTGGAATATGCCTATTTTGACGATAGCCAGCACCGGGCAGGTCAAGTACGTAGAATCTCAAATGGAGAAGAC
>DAXJ01000073.1:4029-6836 GCA_002506335.1 Methanosaeta sp. UBA114 | reverse complement strand
TCTCCTCCACAGCCCTCATGACGTTAACTATGACCCTCTCATCGCCATAAAGAGCAAAGGTCCTCTGGAGCATTATAGCAATCCTTCGGGCTATATCTCTCCTGACTGGATCGTTCAGATCCGAGGCTATGAAGTCCGATGAGGCAGGCTCCAGAGTTCCGTCGCAGGTGCACTTCTCCCCGACGTGGCTTGGAGGCTCCACCCTCCTGCACTTAGTGCACCTGGCCACGTGATAGATTACGCTTCCTGTGGCACCAGGGAAGGACTCAACTCCTCTGAGCACATGCATTAGAACGCTCTTACCAGAACCACTCCTCCCCAGTATGCCTACTGCCTCACCATCCTCTATGACGAGGTTGATTTTGTGCAGTGCTTCAACCTCTCCGAATCTAACTGTAAGGTCCTTGATCTCGATAAAAGGTGCCAATTTATCATGCCCCATCTGCTAAGTCTAATGTAAGGTTCATCCGGTACAGATCACTTGCCATAATGCTACTTAAGTTTATCCGCGGCCGAGAAAGATTTAAGCGATTGCCGATAACGATTGTTACAGGATTCTTATCTAAGATTCTATCCTAAAATTTTATTCTAAGATAAGGACTTTAGGCCCCGGATTTATGACAGCATGGCTTGGGTTTACCCTGATCTCATGGGGATATAAATGCCCTGGCCGACATATCCCTCCACCTATCGCAACCCATCTGATGAATCGGGGCAGGAAAGCCATCTCTAGAGTGGATCAGAGAATTTGAGAAGAATGCTTAAAATAAAGCCCCGGGTGAACGAGTGAGCATGAATTTATGCGCCATTTATATCTTTTTGCCTTCCTTGAAGGCTTCGGTGGGATACCTGGTCTCATCCCTCAAGCCCTCTACCCCGGACATCAGGTTATGGCCCGGGCGGCGATCACATATCTAGCTAGTGCAAAGGAGAAGATGCCCAGCATAAATGCCAGGACCATGCCCTCAATTCTGTAAGGCAGTAATCAGGGCCTATGGTGATGGCTACGGAGGTGTACCACAGGGTATCGCCGAAGTTCTTCAGGTCAGGGTTGACGTCCCTTTCGAAGAAGGACATACCAGTAGGTCCAGCCAGGGTGGCCACATAGCCAAAGTCCCTGCGTCCCATGGTGAATCTCAAAGCCTTCATGGACCTGTTGGCGGAGCTGACTACCCTGGTTAGATAGAGCCAGGCCCCTGGTGAATCTGAGAATGCTCAGCCCTGGAAGACCCAGAAGGTCGGGACTACCAGGGCTATAACTGTGAGCCAGTTGGACTTCTGGAAGGCCCCCTTTTTCGGTGTCAGTAATAACTTGAGGAGAACGCCGGCTATGAATATGATCCATATGGTGCCAAAGAGGGTTTCAAAGGTAGGATTGAGGCCCCATACTAGATCTACCACTAGAATGCTGATCCATACAAACCCCGGGGTGGCCGTGGTAAGGTTGAGTGTCTCGTCGAGCTGATACAAAAGCACATAGCGGTTTTTATTAACTCCTCTTGATCCAGGGGGTAAGGCTTTTCAACGGAACCACCTTTAATGCGTGTTTAGATCAATCTGGATGAACTCTTAAAGACATGGTGCCCTGAAAATAGATAAAATGGGCCTTCCTTTTCTCTTCCGCGTCCTCCTGGACGATGGGTGCCCTGCCTGAGCCTATAACGCTTCTATAAGCCATGCCCGATGCACAGGGATTGGCGCCGAAGTTGATGCTGAAATCCGAGATCAAGGGCCTAACATCGACCTCGAAACAAACCTTATCGTTCTTGCTACGATCACCAGCTTCCTTCCCTCTCGGCAAAGTGGGAGTATAGGGTTCTTATGCTGCCATCGTAACCAAAGAAGAGGGCGACCAGATATTATGGGACATCTTCCATCTCCTCCCTGATAACCCTCTCCTTGTCTTTTCTCCTCAACCTTCTCACTAGGAAGAGGACGGCTGGCATTGGGCCAGGGCTTTCACGAGCTCATCAATCCAGGTCGGCTTGCTGATGTAATCGCCCATGTCCGTGCTTGTACAATTATCCCTGTCTCCTTCCAGGGCATAGGCTGTAACAGCTATTATCTTGGGGCCTTGAGGCCAGCGTTCTTTGATCTTTCTGGCAGATTACAGGCCGTCCCTGTCGGGCATCCGTATACCCATACCCATGAGGACCACATCGTAGGGCTGGCGATCCCGGTCCTGGAGGACCTCCAAGCAGTTGGCTGCTATATCGGCCCCGTAACCCAGCTTCGTCAGAATTCGCAAGGCCACCTTCTGGTTTAATGGTTTGCCCTCCGTCAGGAGAATTCGCAGGGGCTTCAGCTGCTCGGTCTCCTTTACCATCTATTTTTTCCTCTTAGGCACCAAGGCCTTGATGTCCTCGCTATCATTGAGGGTGCCTGCGGCCAGGTCCAGGAGGCTGGATCTCCTCTGAATGTGGTTCTTGACAATGTGGTACCCCTCCTTCAAAAGAATCTCATTTTCTTCTAAGGCTTCTGTCAAGCAGTGAGGGTAATAATTACTAGGGCCTTATCAACGTACAATGTGGGTCAGTTACGCTGCAGATAACTCTATAAAAGACGGCCTAAAGTTGCACAGTTTAGAAGACGCCGGATCCAAGCCTCAACATCTATCTGTCTCTCCCGCCAGCCGCATGGCTGCAGCAGCCTTACGCCTGGACCTTTGGAGCATGCCTCCTGCAGGCACATGCTGCGCTGAACTTTACCTTTAATGGTGCAGGAAAACCAGTGCTATAACCACGCCCATAAGCAGCCCTGCTAGCTGAATGGCGATCTTCCTGACCCTATAGCCATCCATGTAGACC
>DAXJ01000073.1:0-3769 GCA_002506335.1 Methanosaeta sp. UBA114 | reverse complement strand
CCATGTAGACCTTAACCTTGTCCGACTCTTAAATTCCCTGGAAGGGATAAGAGATAGCCCTCGCCCCTCAAAGGGGGGAGAGCATTAATGGTGTGCTCCGCCATGGCCAGAGTCGTGGCCGCCGTGGGCTGCCCCGCCCGTCCCAGCCTTGACCGCCAGGAAATCCCTGTTTAAATAAGCCTGATGGGCCAGCTCAAGGCACTCCTTGCAGATGCTCATGGTGGTGTCCTTGGGCCCCTTGATGGTGGCCAGGTTGATCTTGACAGGAACTGTCTCCCTCTCCACGTTGCACAGCTCGCACTTCATCTAATTCACCGTCCCCCGCTCTGGCCTGAAGAGTTATAAGCGTTTCCTCCCCATCTCAAGGTGAGGTCGTTTTTTATGCCCAGGAGATCTATGGCCCTTCCAACTACGATATCTACCAGATCACCGACGTCTTTTGGCTTGGAGTAGAATGAAGGGCAGGTGGGGAGGATGATGGCTCCCGCCTCCGTGGCTGATACCATATTCTTCAGGTGTACGAGGCTTAGTGGCATCTCCCTTGGCATGAGGATCAGCTTTCTTCTTTCTTTCAAGCAGACATCTGCGCATCGCAGGAGAAGGGTGTCGGAGGTACCCGTGGCTATCCCTGCCAGGGTCCTCATGCTACAGGGCGCGACTACCATGGCGTCGAAGAGGTAAGAGCCGCTGGCCACGGGAGCTGTGAAGTCATCGGAATCGTAGCACCAATCGGCCAGAGATTTTACATCCTGGAAGGAAAAATCCGTTTCCAGCTCCAGGATCTTCCTGGCGGAGTCGGTTATGATGAGGTGTTTTATGCAATCTTCACCCAGGGCCTGGAGGAGTCTCACCCCATATATTACTCCCGAGGCTCCGCTGATTCCCACAACGATCTCCAAGAGCAGTCACCTCGGGCCTTTTTCCTTTCCGGCTTTTTTTCCTTCCAATCTGGCCAGCGTCGCGGACGCCACTAGGGGAAGGGTGATGGTGGCGTCTCCATAGACCGTCACGTACCCGGCCTTGGGAGCGACCTTTCCCCAGGATACGGCCTCCGAGAGGGTGGCGCCCGATAGCCCTCCCGCCTCGGGGGTGTCGGTGGTGAGCTGCACAGCTAGCTCAAAGCTCTTTGGAGTGACCAGCATCGATTGAAGGGTGAAGTTCTTGGGGACCCCCCCGCCTATGATGAAAACTCCGGCTCTCTTGGCCTCGTAGCAGATATCCACTATCTCTTTGATATCTGCGAAGGCATCCACCAGGATCCTGGTTGTCTGGCCTTTGAGCCAGGCCTGGAGACCTATCATGGAGTCGGGAAGGGCGGGGCAAAAGACAGGGATATCGCAGTCGTAAGCGGTCCTAAGGATCGATTTTGGATCTGAGATCTTGGACCCAAGGAGTCTTAGAAACTCCCTGCCGGATATGGGCGTTGTTGATTCAGGAAGGGTCTCTTGCATCACCTCCTCGAACTTGATGAACTGCTCATCGGAGAGATATAGATCGTAAATTCTGGAGAGTCCGGAAGACCTCAAGGCGGCGTCGTCGGCCTCGCAGGTGCCGAGGACGTGGGAGCTGAAGGATTCTACCACGTCGTGGACCAGATTGGCTCCGGTGGTGACGAGGACATCGATATGTTCATCCCTCATGAGGCCTGAAACGATGTTTCTCATGCCCGCGGGGACCATGGCGCCGGAGAGAGTGAAAAACTTGGTATAATCGCCCGAGAGCATCTCCTCGTAGATGCGCACGGCCTGGGAGAGCCTTCTGGCGCCAAAGCCGCATCTCTCCATCCCTGTCACCAGCTCTTCAACGGTCATCTTTGAGTTAAGATCCATCTGACGGACGGTATTCTCCTGACAAGCGGCGTCCACACCATCACCCGAATATGATTGCCTTGATAATTATGGATCGGCTCCCGTACCTTGTAGAAGGGTTCTCACTGAAGCCGTGCATCTCGAAATCATTTCTCATAAACCTTTTATACCAGACCTTATGTTTAGCCTTTACGGAGGAGAAACAATGGCCGGCGAACCGATGGCAGTGGATTACTATATACCACTCGTTATATTCCTGATAGTGGGAGCTATCGTTCCCATTGGTGCCTTAGCTGCCGTCAAGATCATCGCGCCTCTAAAACCAAACCGTCGGAAGGTATCGGTATACGAGGGTGGGCTAAAACCCATCCGTGACGCCAAGGTACAGTATAGCGTTCAATACTACCTCTTTGCCATAGTTTTCGTTATATTTGACGTTGAGGTTCTATTCTTGTACCCCTGGATTTACGTATACGCGAACTCCCTTCTTCAGAGGTTTATGATCTTCGGCATGAACAGCGCAGTCTTTGAGATGATCCTCTTCATCGCTGTACTGCTGATTGGACTTGTCTACGCAATAAAGAAGGAGGCCTTGCGTTGGGTATAAGCGACGTCATACCTGTCCCGGTGGCTCTCGACGATGAGATCGAGAAGTGGACGATCTGGGGCAGGCCCATTGCCGATGTCTGGTTTACTACTACTGAGAACATCCACCGTATCATAGAGATGGGCCCCATAAAGAACGTCATCAACTGGGGCAGAAAGAACTCGGTATACTTCCTCATGCAGCCCATGGGCTGCTGCGGTGTGGAGATGTTCGTCTTCGGTGCTGCACCCTATGACAGCGACCGTTTCGGGTGCATCCCCAGGAATACTCCGCGTCAAACCGATGTGATGATCATCTCCGGATACATCACCAGGAAATACCTGCCGGTCATAAAGAACCTCTGGGAGCAAATGCTGGAGCCCAAGTGGTGCGTGGCCGTTGGCGAGTGCGCCATTTCTGGAGGTCCTTTCTACGACTCATACAACATAATCCAGAACACGGCTGATTACTTCCCCATAGACGTCTTCGTCCCTGGCTGTCCCCCGAGGCCCGAGCAGTTCCTTGAGGCCCTCATGAATCTTCAGGAGAAGATCAAGCAGAGGAAGGATCTGAGAGGCTACTAGGAGGAATCTTTTCTTGACTAACGCAAATGAGGTCTTAAGCTCCCTCCTGTCTGCCTTCCCAGGTGCCGTAACCGAACCCAAAGTGGAGTCTGAGAAGAAGCTATGGGTCAGCGCCGACTCCAAGAAGCTCGTGGACATATGCAAGTTCATGAGGGATAAGCTCGGCTTCGATCACTACTCCGGCTGCGCAGGTGTGGACTGGGTAGCTAGGAAGGAGTTCGAGGTCGTGGAGATCATGGCCAGCTACGATGCATCCAACCCCGTGGTTGCCATGCTCAAGGTCAAGACCCCACGTGACAAGCCTTCTGTCCCATCCTTAACCGGCCTCTTCTGGAATGCCAACTGGTATGAGAGAGAGGCCTGGGAGATGTTCGGTATTAACTTCGAGGGCCACCCTGAGCTTTACCCACTGATACTGGTGGATGAGCTTGTGGGTTCATGGCCCTGGAGGAAGGATTTCAAGGGCTATCCCGATACGACCACTGGCAACAGGATTATCGAAAAGGTCACTGCTGACGGCTACACCGAGTACTCCGTAGCCCCCCATCCGGCCGAGGTTGAGGCAGGGACGATTCCCACTGAGCGGCCGAAGTACCCGAGCTTCAGGGAACGGCAGGAGCGCGATATCAAGTCCGATTCCGAGATGATCATGCACCTCGGGCCCCAGCATGCCATGGTCCCCGGCCCCTTCCTTCTGGATGTCCTGGTAGAAGGCGAGCGCGTAAGAAAGGCTTACCTGGATATCGGCTACATCCATAAGGGTATAGAAAAGATCATGGAGAACAGGACCT
>DAXJ01000016.1:6554-8881 GCA_002506335.1 Methanosaeta sp. UBA114 | reverse complement strand
ACGACAAGCAAAAGGGTTGTGAGGGTCCCCTCTGGGTTCGGGGTGGTGTTCCTATTGAATCGGCCGATGGCAGCATGTATGAATCTCGGAACAGAGTAACCTTGTGTCGATGTGGAAAGTCTGAAAATAAGCCTTACTGCGACGGCAGTCATTGGATGAATAGTCAAGAGAAACTAGTGTTTCGGAAGAAGTGGGGACTGCCGGTGCCTTCGATAGAGCCGAAGGTCGAGAAAACGCAGGGCTGGACGGCATTGAACCGCGAAGAATAATAAAGACGATAAATCCATATAACGACATGATATTAGGGAAGTGCGAAGGCCTCATTGCCCAAGCGATCCTTTGGCCTTCAAAGATATACACCTTCTTGGTGCCACGTTCCCTGAGCCGTATAGTCGACCTATAATCAAGCCGAAGTGATATATATTGGTGAGGATAAACCAGACAGAGCGCTCTGACTGGTGGGTGACGAAGCCGCTAGGCTATCGCTGGGTGGTTATATCTTACATCTTATCGAGCGCATGAGTGTTACCAAGATCTGGATATACGCTTCCTGACATTCCAGCTGAATGCGCCTGAAGGTGGTCCTATGCATGTGTCGGGTACGACCCTAATCCTCAGAGATGTTATCTCAATCCCAGCAGCTGGTTAAACCGAGCTTCTTGACAACCTTGGCTCCCCATTTTGCTAGCCGGTCGTGACCACTCATTCTGGTGGTTTCCCGTGTTGGTTTATGGCCTTTCGAGCGTAGGGGTCTCGCGCCGTGTTGATACAAACAACGAGCACGGTGCTCGCACTGCGGACAGTGCATAAACGCTCTAGCGTCGCCAGAGTATTGAGGTTGGAATTCCAGACTAACCGGCTTCCTTGTGCGCTCGTACAGTTTTCACATCAGGAAAACGAGCCGTATTTTTGCCTTTCCGATGTGCAATAGATATTGTCCGTATACCGGGTACGAATAGAGTCACTATATACTCCGACGGTGTGGAAACTATTCACGTCGCCACTTCTGTGGGTTACGTTCGATCTCTGTGCATCTCGTCCATCAGTCCTCTGATTGCCTTCTCTGGGTACGAATATAGGTGTTCCATTATATTGTCCAGCCATTGTTAACCTCAGTGATGATATTATTGAAGCATTTACTGGCCCTCAATACGGCATCTTTAAGTAAAGAGCTTTTGATGTATAAATTTCCAAATACCATAAGATATTTAAACAACGATTGAGAAGGGAGAGGATAATGCCCAAAACTACATTGACCTTATCCGAACCAGTAGCCAAGACACTTAAGGTTTACACGGCACAAACCAAGAGCAGTATGCGTGCTCAAAGCCAGGTGGTCGAAGAAGCATTAATAGAGTTCTTTGAGCGACGAGGCGTTAAAATCGAGGCATAACCGTTCCACCAATAGAGTCTTGCGCATAAGGCATACGACCATGACATTGCGAGTGATGTAACATTCCTCAAGGCCTTGTAGCCGTGCCAGCTTAAGTCTCGGTTAATACCGTGCAGCACGGGGATATTTGCTTCCGATCAACCTCTATGAGTTCATTCTGGATCTCTGAAGTTCTCTTCGTTATTGCACCAAATAGCTTTTAACCTATCTTTTGGGATGTGGTTGGTGTTCCTCCAGTTGTTTAGACTTTTCTTGATCATCAAAATTATCCGAGGGCCTAAAGAACAAATGTCAAAAGAACTTTTTGTAGCTATTTCTTAGGCAGAGTTGTCTTGAGATCGAGATGAGCTTAAGTTATGACCGGGCCCTAATCCATTCGAGCGCGACACTCCAAGCCAGATCAAAGAGACAGAGCCGGTGACTGCATGCAGGCCTTCGCTGGTCTGAAGTTCAAAGTATTGAGAAGTGGGTCAGGCAGATTGCCAAAAGAATGGCAATCCTTTTGAGTCGCTGCCTGAATCATTTTTAGACTGCTCATTGAATGAGAACTGTTACTACTTACTTTCGCCGCCCTTTCTTGGAGTCTCCTTTTCCAGAAGCAGTCTTCCCGGCATCTGCTGTCCCTTTTGTGGAATCAGCACTTCCGGCCATCGCAGTCTTCTCAATATTTGCCGCCGCTTTCTTTGCTTCAGTCCTTTGTTTCTTAGTTTTTTTTGCTGGCATTTTAAATCCTCCGTTAAACCTGTCCTATGGTTCTCCTAGTACGATATTTTTAAATAAAAAGCTTTTGGTACCCAAATTTTGAGAATTCTTGATGTGTATAGGCGTGAGATCTAATAAATTAGGATATAATACCCAAAAATACGCTGGCACTATCTAGAACTGTAGCCAAAACCTTGAACGCCTACATTGCTTAGACCAATAGCATCATGCA
>DAXJ01000016.1:1468-6223 GCA_002506335.1 Methanosaeta sp. UBA114 | reverse complement strand
GTCTAGGTTCAGTCGATAATACGCAATATCATCTGAGCAGGATTCAGGAGACACCGATTGCATAACCCATCATATAGAGAAGGTGCCATTGATGGGTTCACTACACTCGGGCCAGGTTTTTCAGCAAATTGGAATCTGAACCATAACTACAGACCTGTACATTTTGTCTTGCCGCATAATTTGTTTTGTCTCAGTATTACTGGATACGCAAATCCATAAGCTAAAGCACTAATACCTGGAGATAGATGGCATCAGCGCGCAAAGCTCACTATAGTCTTTCCCTTAAGGACGTGGAGAAATGTTCAGACGCGAGGATGGCTGTTCCTCTATGCAGAGTTCTACCCCTACCGTCACCGTGACGGATGGCGCCGAATATGATGCCCAAATTGAAGACACCGCTCGCGGAGGAGATGGTATTGCCAGAGTTGAGGGTTTTGTAGTCTTCGTGCCCGGAACCGAGGTAGGGAATCAGGTAAGGTCCCAGGTCGATCTTGCCATGCAACGGGGTACTGTAGGTCGTAAGGTTTAGGCTGACTTTTACGCGGTCGAAATGGCCTGGATAAAAGGCCGGGTCCCTTGACCAGGCCTTCTTTTAGGAAATTTTTATGCGCATGAACTGCAATGGTTATCCGTACCCTAAATCCCTAAACATCATACGCATCTCATAAACGCCCTCGTCACGCCTCTTTTCTGTATCAAACCCCATATCCTTAAAGATATTGAGCATGGGCTCATTCTCAACCAGAACTTCAGCAGTAAACCCCAGCAGGCCCCGTTTCTTGGCCAAGTAGGTGAGATAATGGAGAAGCTCATGGCCTACCCCCATTTTCTGATACTCATCCTTCACCACCTGAGCGACTTCTGCTGTATGCATACCCTTATTCATATCGTACTGTCCGATTCCGGCTATGATTTCTTTATTATCGCCCTCGATTATGGCCAGGATCATCATGCTGCTAGCATAGTCCACCACCCCGAACTCCTGCAGCCTCTTATGGGGCATATCCATCCTGGCAGACATGAACCTCTTATACATGCTGTCATTGGAAAGAGCATAGAAGAAGTCCTTCATCAAGGGCTCATCCCCTATCTTTACAGGCCTCAAGAGAATATTGAGCCCGTTTCTGGTGGTCCGGATTGTCTCTAGAGCCACCGGGTATACACCATTCGCCCCAGGCACGAAGGTCTGGTCTTTATAGATGAGCGAAAGCTTCTTGGCCTCTTCTATGAGCCACTGCCTGAACTTGGGATGGGCTATAGCTATTAAATCCATGGCGCGTTCCCTGATATTACTGCCATGAAGGTAGGCTATGCCGTACTCAGTCACTACATAGTGGATATCTCCGCGTGTCAGCGTGACTCCAGTCCCCCCCTGGAGAGATGGCACTATCCTGGAAATAGTGCCATTGACGGCCGTCGAGGGCAGGGCCAGTATGCTTTTGCCTCCAGGCGCCAGGGCCGCGCCGCGCATGAAATCCGCCTGGCCTCCTATGCCGAAGCAAAATTTCCCCCCCATGGATTCTGCGGTAGACTGGCCAGTCAGATCTACCTCAATAGCGCTGTTGATAGCAGTCATCCGCTGGTTTTTGGCAATTATAAGGGGGTTGTTTACATAGTCGATGGTCTTGAACTCCACAGTGGGATTCTCGTCCAAGAAGTCATAAGTCTCCGTCCTGCCCATGCAATAGGCGGCTACAGTCTTGCCCGTATCGATAGACTTCTTGGTGTTATCCACAACGCCCTTCTTCATCAGATCAACGATTCCATCGCTCAGGAGCTCGGTATGCACACCGAGGTGCTTTTTCTCGCCCAGGTAGGAGGCCGCAGCATTGGGCACAATGCCGTATCCGACCTGTATGGTGGACTCGTCCTCGATTATCCGGGCGACATACCTGCCTATGGCCTGGATGATCTCACCGGGATCTTCCACCTTATACTCCAGCAGTGGTTCATCGTATGGGATTACGAAATCCACATCTTTGATATTTATGAACCCATCACCCTGGGTGCGTGGCATACGGGAGTTTATCTGGGCCGTAACCAGAGACGCCTTCTGTGTCGCCGCCTTTACGATATCTACGCTTATTCCAAGGCTCATATAGCCGTGCTTATCTGGCGGAGAGGTCTGGATTAAAGCCATATCTATTGGTATTATCTCCCTTCTAAAGAGGCTGGGAACCGCAGAGAGCGATACAGGCGTGTAATCAGCTGCGCCCACGTTGACCGCATTCCTGGTGCAATCACCTATGAAGAGTGAGTCCAGCCTGAAGTTGTCCTGGAACTCCTCGTCTGTGTAGGGAGCCTGTCCCAGGGTCCATACGTGCATGAGCTCAATGTCGAAGAAGGCTTTGGGCTTGCTCTTGATGAAGTTCACCAGGGCTGATATTAGGTGCTGGGGCTCGCCGCAGCCCGTGCCCATGAAGATCCTATCGCCTGCATGTATATGGCTGAATATCCCCTCCTCAGATACAAACTTCTCGGGCCAGGCCTTCTTCAGATCCCCCAAGAGGCTGCCTTCCGTTGAGTTTCCTGACAATTCTTTTAATATCGCTTCCCTAAGCATATCAATTATGCGGTCTGCGAAGAAGTTTCGTTTCTGGAAAGGCGCACCGTTGGACAGGGGAGACTGTGATTCATTGAGCCAACTATGCAAGCTCTCGATGCCATCAAATCCATAGTATGCAGGGCGTATTACCCTATCCGTCAATATGATAAAGAGGCCTGTTGCGCCTGAGGAATCGAGATGGTGGCCGTGGAGTGCCCCTTCGACTGATTCGGACCTTTTTATCAACTTTACAGACATAAGCTTGTCTTATTTTGATTGCAGAAGTTGCGCAGCAGGTCTAAGCTGCCATTCTTGCACCAACAGGTAATCTCTATTTTTATCTAACAGAGACGGACCTATATACAAATGTTGGCCAGGGGCATTATGTGCAAATCCCGCGTGAGAATAAGGTAGGCCGAAAGCAGGATGGCAAGCCGTCCAGATATAACATTCATATAATCTACATATCGTCCTATCCAGACAGTATCTAGATCAAGGCTATTTTTCAGATAGGTATTAATGGTAAGAAGAAAGCATACGATGAAACCTTAAATGGATCTATGCGATCGATATATCGATTTCTGGAGAGTACGTTCAAGTTCTTGAGGCGGGGATCAAGGAGCTGGTGGAACGGCTCAGGACATCGGATGAAAAGCTGAGAGCATCCCAAGAACAGAAACTCAGGATATCTGAGGAGAGGATCAACGTCTTACATAATAAGATCAAGCAATTGAATAAACATATCGATGAACTGGAAAGCGAGCTGGATGTCTGCCTCCTCAAATCAAAGGAGACGCCTGTGGAGTGATCCGAAATGTACTCTTCAGGTTTGGACGCAGCGGCCCTTGAAATGGCTGCTGTAATGGGATTGGGCCGGGATGGGAAGGTCGTCTCTGCTCATACGTCAGCAGACAGGCTGAACATAGCTCACACAGCAGGAGGACGAGATGAGTCAGAAGAAGGGCGCTAAGGGAATGCCAAGCGACGGGCCGGGCAAGCATGACCCCTCAAAGCCAGTGAAGAGCGGTCAAGTGGATCCCGGGTTTGATAATACGATGTGCAACAGGAAATACGAGGGGCCGAGAAAGACGCGGCCTTGAAAGGGTTATATCTAGGATGATCAAAGAGATGCCCAGCAAAATTCTGACCATGTACCAGAAAGAATCAAGCAGCGATACCATCTGGCATTTCTCAAAGATAAATCTGGCCAATTTTGCTGGTAATCTCCTGATATTTAACCCATATGATAAAAATACTTGATATAGAAAAGAGAATATGGCGAGACCGCCAAATTTGAACGGTGTTAATTGATCCAGAACGTTAGCTTTCGACCCACGATGAAATCGGCTCGGAGCTGGGGACCAACGCCCTTTTTGATCCGGCTTGCCGACACCTGTGGAATCAATTACATGGTTTGGGTCGATGCGATCTGGAAATACGTAAATCACGAACCGCCCACTATAGACCTCTTTGCCCTTATAGAACTCTGCGAAGAGGGGCCCGTTTATTGGAATGGGCCTGTATTTTGCGCGCTCTTCTATCATGGCATGAAGGTCCGCCTGCGAGCTAATTGCTTTACCATGCCAGCCCTCTTCTCCGTCATCTAGTTTGTCTCGTTCTATCATCCGATATTTTAGTGATAATGGGAAATTATCCCATACCAGTCGACCGTTGCAGCCGATTATCTTTGATATTGATGTATGGAGCAATATCTACTATATAATTATAAAGATTACAGTATTTATGGGAGGGTGAGGATCATAACGACCTCCCCCATAGAGGGAAGTGTATGACTATTATCTGTTTGGTGCAGTGACCTGAGTGCTTCGACCCATCAGGTTCGAATTTAACGGCCTTTCAAGATTGGTTAAACACGAACTATATATCCAAGCACAAGGACAACAAACCGTCCCACATCATTCAACCTTACACGAAAAACGGATCTTGTCGTTTTAACCTCTCACATAATCATCGCTTTATGTATAAGACGCTGCAGAGGACGAAGTGGACGGTATAGGCTACGGCGTATGCTGCCAAATCCAGTGGTCACCATTTCCAGGCAGCATATGGTATTCGAACAGGATATGCCTAAAGCCGAGGGAGCTAAGGCGAGTAGGTTCTGTGCTAGGGCAATCTATGAATTTTCGGGCCGTTAACTTGACCTCGATCTCTTTGGCGCCCTTATTCTGGTCACAATCCCTATCATGGAA
>DAXJ01000016.1:0-1199 GCA_002506335.1 Methanosaeta sp. UBA114 | reverse complement strand
CAGAACATCCATCAAATTGCTTTTGGTGACAAGCCTTTTCTATCATCAACCCCTATACAGCCAAGAGATGATTTTCCAAATGGATGCAACGCAAGGATATAGATAATATGTCCATAAACTGTATCCGAAGCGGTCAAATGGCGCCGGTTCACCTGGGATGCAGAGTGATTGCCTATGGCAGGTTTGGCACCATAACCGACCGTATTCCAGTTTGCCCATCTGAGTCTGCCGTCACGCTTGATGGTAATGGTTGATCCCTTAAGTATACCTTTAGTGCTCTCCATTACAATACAAGTACATTCCTCAGCTAGAGTTCTGCGTGGTCTTGTTCTACCGCTCCCTGTTCATCCCATAGAAATCTCCACATATTTCCGAGTAGTTCTCGTAGAGGCCGATTGGGTAGGTTCTAAAATCCGTTCAGTTCACCCCCGTGATGTCTATAATCCAGTTCACCCCGTCTCGCTCTTCAAAAGCCCATCGAACTAGCGTCGGTATTGGACCGCCATTATGGAGGTTCTCTAAAACGATAGCACATTCATCAGCTAGATGCGGACACTAATTGAGTGTCTCTTGGACGTCTTCAACAGTTATCATGAAACCGACATTGCTTTGTTTAACACACGTATACTTGATTACCTTAATCAACGTCGAACCTTAGCCGTTTTTATTCAAAACCAGCGCGCACAGGCTCCGTAAATTATACAGGCCATTTAGTTTTATGACAAATATCTTCGGACTAAATTGTGAACCAAATCTAACAAGTTGCACCCACTTAGCGCATATAGTTTACAATTGAGCCACCACGTGGCGGAATCCACAAAAGATAACTAGTTCCTCCAGGTATTACCGGCACCAACAGCATCCTTGGCTATGGTCTCAAATTCACTTATTCTATGGATTGGAAGAGGTCAAGGCGTAGCCTTGGCGACAGTTCCGAGGGAAGGGATGTGAGTATTAAACTAACTTTTTATCTCGTAGGATTTGTCGCCCTTCAGCAGATGCCATTTAAATGGCTCAGGCCAGGTGCATACGTGCCCCTCGTGGCCCTTATATACCGTCTTCAAGCCTATTTCACGTAACACGTCATGTAAGAAAGGTGCAATCGACATTTAATTAAGCAAAATAAAATAAGTTCTGTAATGCACTATAATCGAGAATCATCTTAACCCTGGCGGGGCTTCTTTTGTATGGGATAGAGC
>DAXJ01000121.1:8376-14694 GCA_002506335.1 Methanosaeta sp. UBA114 | reverse complement strand
GCTTCAGCAAGAGCCTAGATATCAGCTCCACCGAGTTAACTGAAAATAGAGCACAATACGGTGGAGGAGCGATATATTACTACGGAGACTCTTGTTTCATCAACGGCTGTAAATTATCTGGCAATGCTGCGGCGATAGGTGGCGCTGTTAACAACTGGGGTCATATGGAGATCGGAGATTGCCTCATAGCCAATAACTCTGCAACAAAGTTTGCAGGCGGTATCTATAACGGAATAGGAGGATTTTGCGATGAGCGGTTCTGCTTCACAGGTGAGACGCAGGGCTGCAACGGTGATGAGCGCAGGGCCGAAACGTTACGCACAGCAGGGGCGCTGGTCACCAATCCAGGGGTTACACTCGTCAATAATACCGCCAAAGACTTTGCCGGTGGTATATGTAACGGGATGTTTGGAACGATGAACACCACTGGTCCGAGGTTAGAGGGAAATAACGCCGAAAAAGGCAGTGCTATCTACAACGAGGGCAATTTAACATTGATGGGTGGAGAAATACTAGATAATAGAGCCTCGACGGGAGGAAGCATCTGGAACGCTGCCAACCTGACCCTGACTGGTATCAAGCTCATCGAGTGTCAGCCGCTCAATCAACTATCTGGGTGACTACCCGAGCGCTGTCACTGTCAAGCGCTGTACAAAAGGTCAAATATCCTGGGGCTAACCCCCTAACGGAAATATTTATGTATTAAAAAATCAAACCAGAAAGTGGGCTAGAGATCTTCGCCTTGCCGGGAGAGGGTTCTCGGCCCACTTCCTAATTTTCAGAAAAGACGAGCGCGGTGGCTCGGTATCACTGCGGATTTGAAGCGGCTCCTTCAAAATACTTCATGATTTTCCACGGCCCACAAAAGATACTTAACATGTATTAATCTCCTGTGATTGTAAACCACCATCGGCGCATGTGGTTTACTTGATCACCGATAATAGCGCCGGGGCGTCGGGGTCTTATTCACTCGCGTATCTGAGTCTACTCTCTTGATTATAACGGAAGCTGGAAGGTTATAGGCTGCATGCCAGCACGCCCACCTGACCCGGTACCAAGGCTTCCATGGCCCTCTCTATCTCGGCCAGCTTCTTTATCAGCTCGCTTATATCATCAGGGTTACCTTGCCAGCCCACTTCGACGCGCTTTCTAAATCCAGGGCGCTGATCATAGATTGAACTACAAGTCAACCTCAGATGCTCTTCATGATAACAAAGAAAAGGCTTTTGCCCCCGAAAAAGCAGCTCTCATTACGTGGCTGGAGACCTTATCTTTATGGATCTTACATTTATTGTAGCATGGATGGATTTGCGTTGGTCGGGTTGCAAAAGCCACTAACTTATCCAACTATAGATTATTAGGGTATTCTAGAGGAAAGCCTGACTATCATTAATCCTCTCTATTTCAGGGTACATCCACATCATTTAAAAGGCCCCTTAGGTGGAATTTCTCAAAGTAACTTCCAGTCCATAAGTATGTTCAAGGGCTCACATCTATCAAAAGATATTGTAAAAACATTGGAATCGGCTTTTTTCTGACCTTTTTTGATACGTCTCAAGTAGCCTTTTTTTAATCATCTTCGTGATCTCGTATTAAAATACGGTTATGACTCAATCGTTATTATTATCTCAATATAGATAGTTCTTAAGCAAGGATTAAATAGAAGTGGCTCTAAACGGATCATCAAAAGGTAGAAGAGTAGGGGAGGGGTGTATGAGACTATATGTTCTTGTTCTGATGGCGTTTTTGATACTGGCAGATGTCGCTTTGGGGGGTGTGGGAGAAGTAGGAGTATCCGACGGCTCTACTGCTCCATCTTACCAGGCCTCGCCGGTCAGCGCAATCAGCATGTCTACTGGTTCCCAGGCCCAGAGTATCAACTCAGGGTCAGATTATGGATCGGGAAAGCCGGCCGTCTCAGGCTACAGCGCTGCAGACGGCTATTCGGGCTCTTCGGATATCGGCGGCTATCAGGCTGGTTCCCAGGATTACCAGGCATCAAGAGCTTTTAACGTACCTGATTACAGCGGATTGGGTACCCAGGGTTCTTTCCAGGGATATAAGCAGGCATCTTACCAGGGCTATCCTAAGGTGATGCCCCAGGGATCTTCCCAGATCCCTCAGGCAAGCTCCCTGGCCCTGACAACCACCCAGACCTCCTTTGCCTCGGGTGCGCCTCAGATAAGCGGGCCTTACCAGGAAGGCTATTCCCCTGATTCCATCAACCTGCAAAAGCCGATGGCAGAGAGCTTCCAGCCCGACAGCAATCTGAACTTCATATCGGCAGCTCTTCCCAGCGGCATCTCAGTGCAGCCTTATAGCACCCAGGTATCGGGTTCACATGTCTCAGGATACCAGGAAACCGGCACCGGCACAAGCTCCTGGTATTACCCCGGTGCATTATACTCGGGAAATAAGTTCTACGTCCAGGCCTCTTCGGGCCTCGGAACCACCGCTGGCTGCAGCCTGGGTGGATATCTGCCCATCTGGTCTGATATCGCGGTCTCAGGCAACTTCTACGTCTACGAATGGTACCCAGGACAGACGACGCCCTCGGTCAGGTGGTGGGGATGGACCTGGCCCGGCTTCAAGAAGGGATGGTTCAACGGCGACGTTCCAGGATGGCACGTTCTCTGCTACAACAGCAGGGATTGGTCCAACTACATCTATATCTACGTCTGGCCTGGCCCGTATCACCAGGGATCGTCATATCAGGAACAGCAATATCAGGGTTCGTACCAGGGTCCATACACAGGGCAGGGGCAGTATCCGGGACAACAGTATCCGCAGAGCGGCTACGCCTCGACCTTGGTGCAGGACTCGTCCCTGCCGGCAGGAGCACCCATGCCTCCTGACATCAACTCTGAGAAGCTGGTCATGCCCGACTACAACCTCCTCTCCCAGAGCGGATATGCGAGCCAGTATCAGATGGTCTCCCAGTATCAGTCTCAGATGCCCTCTCAGGTGGTAATCCAGTCACAGGCAGCGGTCTATCCCAAGTGCACCTCCTACAAGGCTAATGAGTACTATGTCCAGGCCTGGCCTGGGAAGCTGGATACTGCGGCCGGGGTGAAGTGCGGTCAATGGCTCCCCGTATGGTCCAATATAGCAAGGTCCGGCAACTACTGGTCCTTTGAGTGGTACCAGTGCCAGGGGTTCCCATCAGGCTACTACTGC
This sequence comes from Methanosaeta sp. UBA114, assembly GCA_002506335.1. GTDB lineage: Archaea > Halobacteriota > Methanosarcinia > Methanotrichales > Methanotrichaceae > UBA114. Next base: position 11,517 of record DAXJ01000121.1, on the reverse strand, counting down.
CAGCCTGAGGTCAAGAACTTCGGCTACAAGGTTGCAGGGTGGTATCAGACCTGGTTTTGCGGCAACAAACCGGGATGGCACATCCTCTGCTACTGCTCCAATGACTGGTCCAACTACGTCTACCTCTACGTCTGGCCGACTTCCTGAGCTGGCTTTCGATGCTCCTCTTTTTTAAACAAACTCTTTAGGGCGAACTCTTTATATACATCTAGTTCGATGGTGATGGAGATTAGTATCTTCCTGGAGGATGTTTATTGGCTAGACGAACTCAGAGAAAGTCCGATGCAAGAAAGGCCAAGCAATGGTACAAGGTGCTGGCCCCAGAGATGTTCGGGAGGGCTCCGGTAGGAGAAACCATGTCCTACGATCCGGATAAGGTCGTGGGGAGAGTAATTGAGACCACGCTTGGCGATCTCACCAACAACTTCTCAAAGCAGAACACCAAGCTCAGATTCAGAGTAGACAAGGTCGCCGGAGATTCGGCTTACACCAGATTTGTAGGCCACGAGATGACCACCGATTACATAAGGTCCCTGGTCAAGAGGCGCACGTCTCGCATAGATGCCATAGTGGACGTCACCACCACCGATGGCTTCCAGGTTAGAGTCAAGCCAAGCTGCTTTACTGTTAAGAGAGCTAGGGCCAATCAGGTCAAGAGTATAAGAGAGCTGTCCAAGCAGGTAGTTCTTACCAAGGCCACAGGCCTGGATCTGAGTCAGCTTATTCAGGAAGTTGTCCTGGGAAAGCTGTCCTTGGACATATACAAGGAGGCTAAGGCAGTTTATCCCTTAAGAAGGGTAGAGGTCAGAAAGACGGAGATCGTCACTGAGCCGGCCTCAGCTCCAGCTGCAATTCCATCTTCGACTGTACCAGCTGCTTAAATAGAAATAACGGTTAGCTATAGATCTCAGCGCTCTTCCTTGAGAAGGGCGCTGAATGCCAGTTTTAACGAATTTCTTTAAAGCTTCTAGACTTCTTAAAACTTAAATTCCCGTCTTTCTATTCTGCATCCCTTCGATCTAGCGCTAAACGAAGAGTCTATATCTTATCAGATCACTTTCAGAATGGGGTGAAGTTTGTGAAAGGGATGCTGGTTCTGTTCATCTGCGTAGCCCTCCTCATCTGCGCAGGCTGCGTTCAGAAGGGGAACAATGACATCGGCAAAAGTGCCGTGGCTAACCAAACCACCAAGATCAATGAGACTACAGCTAAGAACGACGAGACTACAGCTAAATCCAATGAGACCACGGTCAAAACCAATGAAACCATAGCTAAGGTTAACGAGACTACCTTTAATGCCAATGGGAGATCGGCTGTGAGAGAAAGTGCTCTTGTAGAAAGTGCTCACCTCATAGCTCCAGGCAGTGCCGAGGAAAAAGCGGAGGCAATGCCTTCTAACGTTGTTGAAGCATCCGCCAAATCATCTTTGTTTGTTGCCACCATCAACACTCCCAGGCCGGGGGATCTCCTGATCGGCAACAACGATGTCAACTTCAGTGCGTCGGTTACCGGTGGCAGGGCGCCCTACAACAACACCTGGATCTCCAACATCAATGGCGTTCTCTCCCATAACGAGACCTTCTCGCTTAAGCCATCTGATCTTCAGCAAGGCCAGCATATTATTGTCCTGCTGGTGATGGATGCGTCGGGGCAGACAGCTCAGGCGAGCGTCATAGTGAGTGATATCGGCAGTTAGATTTATAGTATTTTAACGAATTGTTTTTTACTTATATTTAGATGCTCCTGAGAGTGTCCTTACAACTACAGTGCCTCTCCTCAGGCGGCTTTTAAGGTCCTGGCTATGACCTCCTTCAATACATCTGATGAGACCTATCTGGTTTTCCACGAGCTCTGCTAGGCTCAAAGATCTCTCCTTCATGCCGTAGGCCCCCATTGGTGGCCTTGCAGAGGGATGCGTAACATAAGGAAATCTCCCCTGGCCAGGACCACCTTGGGGTAGCTGGTCATGCCCACTACATCGCCAAACTGCCCCAGCATTCTGAACCTGGGTCGAGGATCCCAAATGGGGACCTTCCGTACAGACGTAGACGACCTCGTGTATCTCCTGGTCCAGGGACTTCAAGGCCTCTTTGATGTGAGATTGAAGATCCAGGTAGTTAGGGGTTGCACATGTCCACATACACCGCCTTATCTTCGTAGAAGGTACTCACCCTGGACTTGGTGGACTCCACGAAATCTAAGGGCAGGAAGAAGCATCCTACAGGGCGATAGGACATGGATCCCACGGGGTTGGTGGAGATGATTCTACTGGCCTCGGTCTCCCTGGTAACCCAGATCATCGCTCTGTAGTTGACCTTATGGGGGAGGAATCTGTTCCTGGCCGTGCCTCGGTATGAAGGCAATCCTCCTTCTCTTGAGCCTGGTGAACCGGACCTTCGAATTTCCATAGGGAGCGGCTGCATCATCCACGATTCCTCCCAGGCCGAAGCCCGCGCCGCCAATGATGGCCACCTTGGCTTTCATGTCAGGAACTTTACCTCAAACCTTCAAATCCATCCTCTTGCGAAGCCTTTTATACGATGGCCGCGACCGACCTAAAGAGATCCCGATGGAGTTCACAGCCCAGGAAAAGTACGAGTTTAAAAGGTTGCTAGACGACCTAAGATCAAGGACCGGTAGGGGCACGGAACTGATATCCCTGTACATCCCCCACGATAAGCAGGTCTCTGATGTGGCGGCCCAGCTTCGCGAGGAGCACGGCCAGGCATCCAACATAAAGTCCAAGGTCACCAGGACCAACGTTCAATCTGCATTAGAGTCAGCCATGGCCAGGCTTCGCCTCATACCCAGGGCACCTGAAAACGGTGTAGTGATCTTCATCGGAGCCATTGATATTGGCGGCAATAAGACCGATATGTACAGTGTAGCCTTGGAGCCCCCCGATCCCATAATCACTTACAGATACCATTGCGACTCCTCCTTCCTCCTAACGCCCCTGGAGGACATGCTGGCGGACAAGAAGACTTATGGCCTCGTAGTCCTGGACAGGCGCGAGGCGACGGTGGGCCTCCTGAAGGGCAAGCAAATAGAGCCCATGAAGCACCTGACCTCCACGGTTCCGGGAAAGCAGAGGAAGGGCGGCCAGTCAAGCCACAGGTTCCAGCAGCTCAGGCTCATCGC
>DAXJ01000121.1:0-8101 GCA_002506335.1 Methanosaeta sp. UBA114 | reverse complement strand
ATCCACGACTTCTACAAGAGGATAGGGGAGGCAGCCAGCGAGGCCTTCCTTTCAGTAGATCCAAAGGATCTCCAGGGAATTTTAATAGGCGGTCCCTCTCCCACCAAGGAAGAGTTCATAGACGGGGATTTCATCCACCACGAGCTACGGAAGAAGCTTTTAGATGCCGTGGACGTCTCCTACACCGACGAGTCGGGCTTATATGAGCTGGTGGACGCGGCCCAGGACAGGCTTTTGGACCTGGAGATCACCCAGGACAAGCTAGTTATTAGACGGTTCATGGAAGAGCTTGTAAGCGATAAGGGCCTGGCTGCCTACGGCGAGAAGGAGGTCAGGCATAATCTGGAGCTGGGATCGGTGGACACCATCCTGCTCTCCGAGAATCTGAGGAATACCCGGGCCAAGATCACCTGCAGCAATAGGTCATGTGATTTCAGCGAAAACAAAACCTTGGTACCTAATGCCCCACCCCAGGGTAACTGCCTCAAGTGTGGAAGCCCCCTCCAGGTGGCAGATGAGATCGATCTGGTCAGTGATCTCTCCAAGCTGGCCGACGAGAGCGGTGCCACAGTTAAAATAATATCTTCCGAGTTCGAGGAGGGAGCCCAGCTTTACCAGGCCTTCGGCGGCATTGCGGCAATTCTTCGGTATAAGACTAGCCATCTTTAAGTCCACCTTTTAAGGCTTCGGGGCTCAAGCTGGGCATCGCCTAGAACGGCTGAGAAGAGCTTATAACCCCTTCGAATGAAGCAAATATATGCTCCTCATTCCCAGCAGCCGAGGTAATTAGCGATGGCTAAGGTAGAAGTCTCAGTTAACGTCCCTGTCAGGCCTACCGAGAAGGTCGATAAGGTGGTCTCTGCCATAGAGAAGATCTTTCCAGGTCTCACCATGGACATGCGGGGGGATAGGATAGAGGCCTACGATGGCATGGAATCTTTGAGAAACCTCCACAAGCTTCTGCGGGATCAGATGATACTGGATACTGCGAGGGCAGTGATGATCGAGGGCAGGGTTGGAACGACCATACAATTCAGCCTCAACAAGCAGGCAGCTTACATTGGAAAGGTTAACTTTCCATTTGAAGAAGAGCCCCTGGGGTCCATCCACGTCCAGATCACGGGCGGAGATCAGATCATTGATTGGCTGGCTCCGGAGACGGAGGATGGTGTTCCTATAAGGGAGACCGAGGCCGGTGGGGATGAGAATGTTTAGCTTTTCTTCCAGCGCCATGGTAAACAATCCCTTTGACTGGGCCTACCAGCTCGAAGAACTGGGCTACACCGGCTGGGAGGTGGTCAATGAGGGAAAGCAGAGGCTCACCGAAGAGACCGTGCCCAAAATTAAGGACATCGTGGAGACCACCAACCTGGTCATAACCATCCACCTGCCCTACTCGGACCTGAATCTGGCCAGCCTCAACCAGCCCATATGGGACGAGACCGTGAGGCAGATGAAGACCTGCCTCACCCTGGCCGGTGATTTCTGCGACCTGGCCGTGGTCCATCCCGGCCATATATCCCCTCTGGGAGCCCTCCTGCCTGATGCGGCCTGGTCCCAAAACGTTCTGGGCATCCAGGAGCTATGCGACCACGCCGAAGACCTGGGAGTAAAGGTCTGCGTGGAGAACATGCTCTCCATTCCCTCCATGATCGGCAGGAGGCCTGAGGAGATGCTGGGCATCATAGACACCGTGGATCGTGAGAATGCGGGCTTCATCTTAGATGTGGGCCACGCCAACACCAATGGGAACGTGGAGGATTTCCTCAAGATCGCGGGCGAGGTATCGCACATCCACATCCACGACAACCACGGTGATAGGGACGAGCACCTTCCTGTGGGCAACGGCACCGTACCCTGGGATAAAGTGGCCAAGGCCTTCCAGGGTTATCAGGGAAGGTTCGTCACCGAGGCAAGGTCCCTGTCTGAGGGAGAGAGGTCCCTAAAAAGGTTCAAAAAGTTGATGAACCCCTGAGTGCCATCTACCTTTATGCAATCTTTGAATGATTGGACCCGTGGGATGCTGGAGAAGATGGATGCCAAGGACAGTGCCAGGGAGGAGGCCTTGGCGCTCTCTAGGACCGCTATCCGTCACTGCTCCCTTTCTATCAGGGCCGTCCACAAGGGCAACCTGGAGGAGGCCAAGAACTCCATGGCCGAAGCTAGGATCAGCCTGGACAAGGCCCGCGAGATTCTGAAGGATCATCCTGATATCAGGTATGCAGGCTTCGTGGACAGTGCCGAGCAGGAGTACGCTGAGGCAGCCAACGTCTTTTCCATAACCACCATGCGCGAGGTTTTATCTCCCGAGGAGATAGGCGTAGACCTTGCGAACTATCTATCAGGCCTGGGAGATGTGACAGGGGAGTTGCGGCGGCATATCCTTGATCTCATACGGGAAGGCAAACCCAAGGACGGAGAGTACTATCTGGATACCATGGAGGAGATCTTCCATCTTCTCATGCTATTTGATTACCCCGATGCTCTGACCCGCGGCCTGCGCAGGAAGAGCGACCTGGCCAGGTCCATGCTGGAGAGGACCCGGGGTGATCTCACCAACGCCATAGAGATGGCTCAGGTCGGAGATTCCCTAAGAAAGCTTGAGGATAAGCTTAAAGAACCAGGTTCTAAAGTCTAGGCCATGCGATTCAATCCGTCCCAGATCCTCGAGGCTGCCAAGGCAGATTTTGACAAGACCTGGCAGGAGGGAAGGGAGTACCTCGAAGAACCGCCTTTAAATGAGCGCTATCCTAGAAATGTGCTCTCCTATGGGGTGCCTCATCCCGTCTTTGATACTATACAGAAGCTTAGGGAAGCTTATATGAGGCTGGGCTTCTCCGAGGCCATGAACCCGGTCATGGTCGATGCACAGGATGTTTACAAGCAGTTCGGCTCTGAGGCTATGGCGGTACTGGACAGGTGCTTCTACCTGGCGGGCCTTCCCAGGCCAGATATAGGCATGTCCGATGAGAGGATCGCCCAGGTCAACTCCATCCTTGGAAGGAATATAGCTCCAGAGGAGGCCGAAGCCTTGCGCGGTATCCTTCACGGCTACAAGAAAGGAAAGGTGGATGGAGACGACCTGGTCCAGGAGATCTCCAAAGCCCTGAGTGCAGGCGATGCCCTGGTTTCTTCCATCTTGGAACGAGTCTTTCCCGAGTTTAAGGATCTCAAGGCAGAGGCCACCACCAGGACTCTCCGATCCCACATGACCTCGGGCTGGTTCCTGACCACCTCCAGCCTATGCAAAAAGCAGAAACTTCCCATAAAGCTATTTTCGGTGGATAGGTGCTTCAGGCGTGAGCAGTCCGAAGGCGCTGACAGGCTCATGTCCTATCATTCTGCATCCTGCGTCATAGCTGATGATAACCTCTCCGTAGACGATGGCATGGCAGTGGCCGAGGGGCTCTTAACCCAATTCGGCTTCCAGAACTTCAGGTTCATCCCCGACAATAAGAGGTCTAAGTACTACACTCCGGGTACCCAGACAGAGGTCTACGCCTTCCACCCGGGCCTGGTGGGATCCGGTACCAAGTACTCCAGCGGATGGGTTGAGGTGGCAACCTTTGGCATCTACTCACCAACGGCTCTTGCCCAATACGATATACCCTGTCCGGTGATGAACTTAGGTCTGGGCGTAGAGCGAATAGCTATGATTCTCCACAACTCCAATGACCTCAGGGCCCTATCCCACCCACAGTTCCAGGAGAATTGGGACCTTAACCAGAAGGAGATGGCCAGGATGATCTACGTAGATAAGGTGCCTAAGACCCCCGAGGGCAGGGACATCGCTGAAGCTGTGGTCAACGTATGCGAGAAGTACGGAGAAAACCCCTCCCCCTGCGAGTTTCCGGCCTGGGATGGCCAGATCTTCGGCAGAAATGTCTCTGTATCGGTGGTCGAGCCCGAGGAGAACACCAAGCTGTCAGGCCCTGCCACCTTCAATGAAATCGTGGTTTACAAGCAAAACGTCATGGGAATTCCAAAAACTCCTCGCTGGGATGATGCCTTACAGAATGGCGCATCCACCGGCATCAGATACGTGGATGCCTTCGCCAACCTCGCTGCCAGCGACGTCGAGGCCGCCGTCCAGGAAGGAAAGGAGTCTGAAACCAGGGTAAGGATCGTCAGGACCCCTGGCGACATCAACGTCAAGATAGATCCTGTCCTGGAGAGGTACATCACCAGCCACAAGCACAAGATGGACCTGAGAGGCCCCGTCTTTCTGACCGTCAGGAGCAAACCTATATGAGAACTCCTGGCTCAAATCAAGAGGATAAGAAAGCTGCTGGTGAGTCCGCCGCAGCCCTGATCAAGGACGGTATGGTCCTAGGCCTGGGCACTGGCTCCACGGTGGCCTGGACGATACTGAAGCTTGGGGAAAGTGTTAAGGAGGGTTTGGATATCCTGGCTGTCCCCACTTCCTACCAGTCCGAGGCACTGGCCATCCAGGCTGGAATCCAGATCACAACCTTATCTCAGCATCCGGTCCTTGACCTGGCCATAGATGGGGCAGATCAGATTGATATTTCCCTCCGGGCCATCAAGGGAGGAGGCGCCGCTCACACCAGGGAGAAGGTGGTCTCTAACTCGGCCAGGAGGTTCGTGATAGTCACCGATGGCTCCAAGTACGTCCATAAGCTCTCGGTGCCTGTACCCCTGGAGGTCTTATCCTTTGCCTTCAACCTGGTGGTCAGGAGGGTGGCGGAGATGGGTGGACAGCCGATCCTTAGGCTTGGGAAGATGAAGGATGGGCCTGTGATCACGGATAATGGAAACTTCGTGGTGGATGCGCACTTCGGTCCTATAGAAAATCCCCAGGGCCTTTCCGCTGCTTTATGCTCCATCCCAGGAGTTATAGAGCACGGCATCTTCTGCAACATAGATGAGGTTCATGTGGCCAGGGGCGGACGGGTCGAGATAATAAGGCGATAATAAGATGACAAAGGCAGCAGGGCGGAAACTAAAACTATAGGAAAAACTGTAGACCATTCCCAGAGCAAGGTGATAAGACCGTGATCTGTGATCCAGGGAACTCCAGGACCATCTGGTGGGGTGAGGGCTTGTGGCTGATAGACCAGACTAAGCTCCCCTCCGAGTATAAACCCATAAAGATAGAGAACATCAAATCCCTGATTGAGGCCATAAAATCCATGAGGATCAGGGGTGCTCCAGCCCTGGGCGCTGCTGGAGCTTACGGCGTTGCCCTGGCAGCCCAGCTTTCCAGGGCTTCTAATGTCGAGGACTTACTTTTCGAAGTTGGCGTGGCCGCTGAGATGATAAAGGCCTCCGAGCCAACAGCCGTCAACCTCTCCTGGGGCACAGACCGGGTCATGAGGGTCGCCGAGTCCCAGGACAACATAGAGGATATAAGGGGGTCGTCCCTAGCCGAGGCGGAGAGGATCGCCGAAGAGGATATAACCATAAATAAGGCCCTGGGAAGGAGCGGAGCCAAGCTCCTAGAGAACGGGGATCATATCCTGACCCATTGCAATGCCGGAAGGTTAGCGTGTGTGGGATGGGGAACAGCTTTAGGCGTCGTTCGGTCGGCGGTGGAGGCAGGCAAGGAGATTCACGTCTATGCCTGCGAGACCAGGCCTTTGAATCAGGGTTCCAGGCTCACTGCTTGGGAGCTCTCTCAGGATGGAATACCGGTGACTTTGATCTGCGAGAACGCCTCAGGAAGCCTCATGAGGAAGGGTATTATAGACAAGGCCATCGTCGGGGCTGATAGGATCACCAGGGATGCGGTCTTCAGCAAGGTGGGAACTTACAACCATGCCATCGTCGCCAAATACCACAAGGTACCCTTCTACATGGCTGCGCCCCTATCTACCTTCGATCTCCAACACTCATCCGAGGATATCGAGGTTGAAGAGAGGAGCCCCGAGGAGCTTCAATCCCTGGGAGGATGCAGGCTTGCGCCTGAGGGTGTGAAGATTTGCAACCCGGCCTTTGATGTGATGCCTCTGGAGCTGGTCTCGGCTTTGATCACCGAGAAAGGGGTTTTTAGACCGCCTCTAATGCCGCCTGTTTAATATCCATGTCTATTTAATTCCTATATCTTTATCTATTTCTCATGCAGCGGATGGTCTTTCGCTTTTGGCAGATGCCAATGATAGCGATACATGGTTTATCGGTACCTGATGGCACACTCCTTCTGATGTTATGCAGGGCAGCTATAAGACTAGATTTACCTTGCAGGAGTGGAGAGGACGGAACGCGAAGGCCCCTGTCTTTAGGCCGGGGATGAAAGTGGAGTCCTCCGTCTATCGATAGCGTTATACGCTAATACACTACGCATCATCATGTGCATAAAACGCACCGCTATAGGATCTATCCTACAAAGTCTCAAAGGATCATCCCTGAGAGGAACCTTGAGCTTTGCAGTCAGGTCTATAATGATACATCAGCATTAAGAAAGGACGCCTGGGAAAAGGAGCAGCGTTCTATCTCTTTGTACGAGATCAACCACATCCCGGCGTCTTGGAAGGCGGAAAGACCGGAACTCAAAGAAGTATGTCCTCAAGATCCACAGAACGTCCAGGTAAGAGTAGATTTGGCCCTAAAAGCCTTTTTCCTGAAGAATCAAGGCAGGAGAGAAACCGGGCTATCCCAGGTTCAGAGGAAAGGGCCGATACGATAGCCTGACGTATAAGCAGTATGGTGTCGAACTTAGAACAGGTAAGCTTCATCTCGCTAAGATCGGAGACATTAAGATCAAGCTGCATAGGCCCATTGAAGGAGTCATAAAAACCTATACGGTAAGAGGGATGCCGATAGGTAAATGGTTCGCCTGCTTCTCGGTCGAGGTCGAAAATCAACCCTTGTCTCCTTGGAAGGACGGGCCTGTCGCAGGCATTGATGTAGGCCAGGAAAGCTTTGCCACCCGATCCAACGGAGAAAAGACCGAGGACCCGAGGTTCTTCTTCAAGTCCGAGGAAAAGGAGCTAGAGTGGGTTCAGGGGATGCTTTCCAAGACTCTTAATGGGTCTTCTTAGAGGATGAAAGCTCTGAAGGTCGTTGAAAGAGTCCATTAGTGGATCGCTAAGTGCAGATCGGACTTCGTCAACAAAGTTAGCCAGGACCTCGTAAACCATTTCAGAGTAATCCAATTAGAGGATCTGAATATCAAGAATATGCTTAAGAACCCTATCCTGGCAAAGGCCATCTATGACGTTGCCTTGGGAATGCTGGTAACTACAATCGAGAGCAAAGCAACATACTTTGGCTCTGTGGTTGTGCTGGTAGATCCCAGGAAAACCTCTCAGATGTGTTCCAGGGAGGAACTGGCGATGGCAGATTTTTGGCATAAAGCTTATACTCACCAAGGACCTAATAATTAATTAATAAAAGGAGATGGATCCTCTATGAGACACTTATTATCTAAAAGAATAGGTACTCTCAAAGAGGATGTGAAAGGCAAATTAATCTGTGGACTTACATGCGGGGACCAGCGCAGATATGGCCGCTAGGGCTGCTTTGGAAACTGCGCCGGGAGCTGCGTGTCCTTCCGCGGGTGATTTACCCGGTAAAATGCCGTACTAGGTTAACGTACACTGTCGAGGCTTGATAAAATGTGCACGGTCAAGGCTAATGTCCTGTCTAAAATATTGGTAACGCTGGGTGCTTTGAATTGGGGCTTGGTGGGCATGTTTAAATTCGATCTGGTATCCGCCCTTTTCGGCAAGAACTCTGCGGGAACACGTTTGATATATACCCTAGTGGGGATGGCGGCGATTTACCTTCTGATCATCGCCAGGTCTCAGCACAGGAGCGCCATGAGGGAGCACGGTGAGGGTGGACCTCACGAGGCTGGTTCCCAGAAGGGTGTACCTCAGTAATTTCCTTTCGGGGAGCCTATTTCAATGGCCTCCTTCCTGGCCTGAACGCCTGAATCCCGGGGCCTTTCGCACTCTGCCTCCTATTTAATGCGAACCGTCTTTTACTAGACCCATGAGTCCGGCGCAATCAGATCCTAGTTGTACTGCACGCAACGCTCTTTTTTCGTTATCAGGGTAAAAAGCATCTTCGAACATTTATCCTCGCGGGAGTAGGGAGGACAGAGCTGGAAGACCCCGGTCTTTAGGCCGGGGAGCAG
>DAXJ01000092.1 GCA_002506335.1 Methanosaeta sp. UBA114 | reverse complement strand
AATGCCGCAAAAGAAAAAGATGAGGTGATTGACCGAATCCCGGGAGCAATGTCATAGATCGTATTTCATTCTCATTAACCTCTGGATAGGACCTAGCCCATAGGACCATCATAAAGACCACCAATAGGCTCTTGAAGATGATCTTGGATACATCTAACAGAAAGAAATAGAGCTTATAGTCGTGTGCATCAACCCCATACAGCTCGGCTTGTTTATGAAGGGAGAGTTGAGGGATCTAGCCTTCAGCTTAGATTCAACTCTGAGAAAAGGGATTCTCGTGTCCTCTAGATAGGCTCGAACCCTGGATTCCGGGGATCTGGGTCTTAATGCCAGGTGGATGTGCTGGTTCCTCCATCCATCAAAAGGGAAGCGCGGGCCTACGCGGTAGTCATGATAAAGAAATCAGGCCTGCTAAAAGAAGATCTAGCCATAGACATCGACTACGGCATAAACGCAGAAATGGCCCTGAATTCGGGCAGCGAAATATATATGTGCTCGGCAACAGCTGGCCCTGTCATATAAGGCCAGCATATCAGTCGGGGCATGCAGGCAGCGCCCGGTGCTATCTGCTATCTGGAGTTGAATGCATCATAGACTCAATGATTCTGGCCAAGGAGGGTTTGAAGGCAACGCGTGAGGTTAGTCAAGCCTGGCCAATTCTAATCCCAGCCTTGATAGGAGTTCCAATAGGTTCACAGATCCTCATTACCTCCAGCGAGAGGCTTTTAAGGACTATAATCGTCATACCTCTAATGTTCTTCTCTCTGTTGCTGTTATGGAATGTAAACCTGAAGCTCAAAAGAGGTAGGTTCGGATCGGCGACTATCGGCCTTTTGGGCGGATTTCTCTGCGGAAGCATTGGGCTTACTGGGCCGCCTATGGCGTTGCTCTTGTGCAGCCAGGAGATTATGAGAGAAAAGTTTAGAATGCTTATTGTGATCTTTCTTACCGTTATAGGTTTTCTGACCTTCTTTTATTTCATCTGGGTGGGTTTGATAAGCATTGATATGATTGTGCTAAGCTTGAAACTGCTGCCTGCTATGGTGTTGGGTTTCGTGATAGGCAACTCCCTCTTTGGAATGATTGAAGAGGCTAGCTTTAGAAGGATGGCTTTGGGAGTTTGTACTGATGGCTTGGATAGCACTTCTCTTGACACCTTAAACCACACTATATAATAAGCATGTTATATAACCGCCTTTTCTTTGTTGTATCAATGGCGAGGAGGGCTCCATTGGTCCCGGTAGGTGCATAGATAACGCTATTCTCGTAAGCTATTCCGTGAGAAGTCGTTGCTTTCAGAGTCTGGTTATTGACCAGTGGTATATTGGGATCGTAAACCCGTCTACATAAGATAGTATCCACTTCAAAGGCTATGAGCCGTATAGCGTTATTCTGGACATAGCCCATTAGACGAAGAGAAATTCCTGGAGGCAGGCATGGGCGACTACATCGCTAAGCCCATGCGGAGGGCGGCGTTGGCTGAGATCATGAAGAGGCATCTCCTGGAGATTCAGCAGGGATAGTCGTGAAGCTCTCAGATGAAATGCCGGTAATGCCTTCAGTTGAGGCCCCGTCCGCTATGCTCGCTCCAGCTACAAGGAGCGCTTGCTCCTCAATTTCTCTGACGATATAGAGCTAAGCTGGGTGCTTCATGGACTCGCAATGGCCTTTTATTTCTATCTCCGCCTCATTTCTGACCTTGGAAGCGAAGTTCAGCAGAGGTTTGCCGCAGGTATGGCAAACGTAGCCTCGGCCTCTTACCTCGCCAATGGCCATCTTCCAGACCTTCGGGTCCCCTATATTTATCAACTCAATTCACCCCTCTTATTTTTGCGCCGATTAATGCAACTAAAGACGTAAAGATCATCAGATCTCAAGATAGCGATCGATGATCGCCTTTGGATATCGATAAATGCATACCTGCCTCTCCGTTAGCTTGGCTGTCCAGGGAAAGGCCAAAGTATTCTCATAAGAGGTCCTCCTACGGTATAAGCCGTATGCTACAATTAGGGCAAGTCCCAGCGATATCATCTACGTTTTTAATAGCCCTTGTTACACCGATTAAATGTGGAATGAACACGCTTTGGGGCTGGTATCTCGGACAAGTACACCTAGTTCCATCGTCTGTGGTCATTGGCTTCACCAGTTACTAGTGTTATATCTCTGCGTAGTTAAAACATTTGAGGGTAAATTAGCACGTTAAATTTGCACCAATGAAGTCTTTCGCCTTTATATAAGTGCTTGTCGAACAAAGGCATTGTAATGGTTTCCCAAAGGGTGAGACGATGTTTTTTTGATGTTTATCTATTGGTGATCACAAGCCAGTTTGACACGGGGCCCGGGGCTGGGCCTCTAGGGTCATATATGGCTCCACCGATAACATGTCCATGGGCCATCATTGCTTGATATAGCAATCCGAGGTTGATATATGATCAAAGGCACGCCATAAGCATCAATTTAAGAACGAAGAGCTTTATGCCATGATCAAATGTCCCTGGACCAGATCGACATTAACCCGGTTCTAAAGCTCATGGGCCTTGGAATGTTCGACGAGGCAAAGATTAGCCTAGAGGAGCTGCTGAGGCGCGATCCAAAAAACACCGATCTCCTTTACAATCTAGGCATTGTCTACGTAGAGATTGGTGATGCCAAGAGGGCCCAAGAGCTACTTTTCACGTGCATCCGGCTGGATCCCGATTACTCCAATGCCTATGTAGCTGTGGGCCTGATCTATTATAGACAGGGTGACCTTGGGAGAGCCAAGGAAACTTTTCTTCAGGCTATTAGAATAAACCCCAGCAATCTCTTTGCCCTCAAAAACGTGGGATCTCTCCTTGGAAAAGAGGGAGATATCATAAAATCCCTCTACTACTTGAAGAGGGCTTTTAGCCTTCATCCTTACGATCCTCATACCATTTTAAATCTGGCCATGGCTTACAAGGATCTGAGGGAGATGGAGAAGGCCGAGAAGTACTTCCGCATGCTCCTAGACATGAACCCCCCCGAGGCCCTTCGGGCCGTGGCTCTAGAGAATCTGGAGGTGCTGGCTGTGGGAGAGCCTCAGCCCCTGGGCCTGATGGTGGATGCCGTTTTTTACCTACTGGGGATCATAAGAATCTTGAGGGAAAGGACTAGTCTTCAGATCCAGGAGATTGTCTCAGAGATAACCATGCTTGGGAGGCACGGGCTGGATTTCGAGGACCCGGGTGCCAGGTATGCCTTGAGGTCCTTGGCCGGGGAGTTCAACTCCTCCCAGCTGGTCTGCACCATGTATGTAGCCCTTAGACAGTTCCCGCCTGGGGCTAATATTGGGGTCGACCTGTCTGAAGAGTATGAATTGGCATTGGAATTAGCTGGGGATGATGATCTGCTTTAACTGCGACCGATTGCTGAATATCCGTTTTTATTACTTTGCCCTCGAATCCGCCTTCATGATATAGTACTTCCAGCTGTGCCTAATGGTGATAGGATGGCGTAAGAATATAAGAGTGCTAATCTAACCACCTATCCGAATAAACTGAGCTAACGGTGGCCGTGTGGAGATAGAATGGGCGCATGAGCATATTCCAGATACGAAATCTGTAAACTCTGTTGCTGAAGTCTTTTTCAGTAGTTATATCAACCGATAATGGTTTATATGTCAGTTAGAGTCTCTTCGTCTACTGTCAATCGAAGATCTATTTAGGAGTAACAGGATGACTAGTGATAATCTCTCTCAGAAAATATCTAAGCTTCACAGACAGATAGAGGACCTGTGGATAAGGGGTATAGACGATATTAACAAAGGCTCTGAAGCCCTATCTGGTATTTTAAAGGAGCCGCATGTAGACTTGTGGCCGATTTCACCTTCCTTGAATACATAGAAGCCGGGTGCAAGAACTGGGAGAATTCGAAGAAAGGCAGCTAAGAGCAGATAGAGTTCAGATACAGGGAGAAAGACTGTAGTTCCCCCTGCGTACTGATCAACGATACACCTTATTACGAGAAGGGTCATTTCACAGGAATGTTGGCCGCATTAACCGACGTCATAGAGCGCAAGAAGGTCGAAGAGGTGTTGGTTATAAGCGAAAGAAACCTCGCCACTTCTCAGGAGATCGCTCAAGTCGGCAGCTATTCTTGGTATTTGGAAAAGAACCTGCTGACCTGGTCCGATGATCTGTATAGGATATTGGGATTAACCTCCAGGAAGACTTCACCGATTTTTGAGATATATGCCAGCCTCATCCATCCTGTCGATAAAGACGATGCCATCAGGAAAATTAAGGCCGTCATAGAAGAGGGAAGATCACAGATCAATGAACACCGCATTATCAAAAGCGACGGCATTGTTAGGTTCGTACAAATAAAGGGCAAGATACTCAGAGAGACCGAGGGCAAGCCAGCGGTAATATGTGGCGTTGTCCAGGATATTACAGAGCGAAAGCTTGCTGATGAAAAACTTCGGTAATGCGAAGCCCGGCTCAGACCGGTTCTGGAGAACTCCATGGATGCAGCGTACCGCCGCAACCTCCAGACCGACCGCTATGATTACGTGAGCCCTGTAATAGAGCGGATCACCGGCTTTACCGCAGATGAGATGGGCATTGAAGAGGCTCTGGAGTGTATCCGCCCCGATGATCGTCCTCTGGCTGCCGCTGAGATAGAGCATACCATGAATGATGGTTGGGGGATCGTCGAGTACATGTTCAGATGCAAGGATAGGACGGTATCATTGGCTCGCCGATCAATTCAAGGGGATCAAGGATGATCAAGGTAAACTTCTCTTCAGAGGGGCAATCATCCGCGATATTACCCAGCGTAAAAGGGATTATGATGCGCTGGAGAAGCTGGCCCAGCAGCATTGGCTTGCCCTGGATGCCACCAATATGGGTTGGTGGCATTACGATCCTGCTACGCAGGTCTTATCCTGGGATGATCGCTACAGGGAACTCTTCGGTATGAATGGTTACCAATGGCCGAATGATGAGACTATGGCCCGCTCGCATCCGTATGATCTGCCGGGCGCATGGGCCAAGATGGAGACGGCACTGGGTCCTGTAAATTCCCACCGTACTCTGCTGGGTGTCGCATCGGTTTTCAGGGTGGATGCACCCGGTGGATCGAGGCCCACGGAGTTGCATCCTTCGGGGGCGAAGGCAGCACCAGGCATGTGACGAGCTTCATGGGCACGGTTGTAGATATCACTAAGCGCAAGAAAGCAGGGGAAGAGATCCAAAAGGTCCAGAATCCGTTCAAGGTACTCATACAAAATTTGCACTCAGGAGTGCGCTGATCGATGACCGAGGCCAGTTCACTATAGCAAACCTCGGCCTTCCTTAGGATGTTCGGCCTTTCGCAAGATCCATCTAAATATCAAGAACGTCAAGGATCAAGGTTGAGGTCAGTGGCAGGTCTTGATGGGGACGGCACCTTGATACACGTAGATGATCGCTCGGCTGGGAAAAGGGCGGCCCCCCATGACCGGTAAACCGGTTAAAAACAAGCTGGTGGGCGTAAGGCCGCCCGCAGGAGGGGATCTTACCCAGGTGCTCATTAGTGCCGAGCTCATCCTCAAATCAGACGGCAGCCTTGACCTTCTGATATGCACCTATTAGGGTGTTAACGAACGCAAAAGGATGAAGGATCGCCTGCGAGAGGCGCGTGATGAGGTGGGACAGAGGGCTCTGGAG
>DAXJ01000044.1 GCA_002506335.1 Methanosaeta sp. UBA114 | reverse complement strand
CATATTGGGCCCTACGGATTCGGATATCTCCTTGACAGAGAGATGCCCCTGGTTCATGAGGATGAGCATCCTCCTTCTGAGGGGGCTCTCCAAGGCGTGGTGGACAGCGGCCATCTCCGCGGGGGACTCAGGCTTGGCTTTGCGGCCGAATTTCATGGAATGTGGTTAAAGAGGACTAAGGATATTGACCTTTTGGATGTTATTAAGAATAGATTGAGGCGCTACCTTGATTGCCTGACATGATTATTAATTAGTTCAAGGTTAAACATAATTTCGCTATGGCGTTTAAGATGATGGTGAGAGTAATATATTAGAATAATCGAGCCATCCCTATCAACTACACAGAACCCGTCAGATACTTCGGTGGCGAAGGTGGTGCTATATTCGCATCCAATAGTAAATTATCGCTGTTACAAACATCCATTGTTGAGAGCACCAGCAGGCACGGTAACTCAATATGTACTGCAGACGGCTCTGATATACGGTTGATAGATTCAAGGATTATGCCTGGATCTCTGGATTAACTCCTTGTAGCTCCGCCCTCCTTTTTAGCCTCGGAGTATGTCAGTTTGGGCAAGGCTATAGTAGGACGATTGCGAAATCGCCGCTGACATACTCCCAGGGCTAAAGCACCTAGGCTTTCTGCCTGATTTCATCGTAATCCTTCAGACCCGAGCTGGAAGGAGAAGTTTCCTGCTTTTGTAGACCTGCTTGTACGCACCTGGATCTACACTTATATGCACTTCTCTATTCAACCCACAAAATCGAGCAAAGTGGCCTTCTAGTAAACAAGTCATTCCAGGCACTATAGGCACAACAGGACCAAGCGCTCTGATATCGGTCAAGCGTGTTACTGCAATGCAATTTAGCTGATATAGAATCTGGAGCGTAGAGTAGTGGGTTGCGAGTTCAGGTTGGTATTTATAAAATAGGGACACCAGTGGCTGCATCCACCCAGAATCCACAGGTTATACGTAGCCGTTCTAGCTAGGAAACTTTGGGTATACCCTCCTCTAAAATGGCTATGTTCTGTTGACTTTCCGGGTGGCCACCATCATATTAGGGCACCAAGACTTAGAATAGAAATGTTTGAGTCCGGTATGAGGGACCAGGCTCTTTACTATCAATTAACGTTCTTATTGAGAATTCCTAGACTATGGACAGGTTGGTATGGTTGCTGCTTATCATAGTTATCATATATATGGGCACCCATACTCATGTTAACCATTCCCAACTCTGTATTATTCAGTGAGGGATATCTTTTTGCGATATTACCCGTAACAACCGTGCCTGCATTTAAATTCAGCTTCCCGGTATTCTTGATAGCGCCGTCATAATAATCTGCTATATTGTCTTTGATGATAACATCATTCATACTGACCTCAGACTTACTGTTGATCCAGATACCCGCAATTTTGCCATCACGATAATACTCATCCTCTTCGAAGTCCTCGAAGGTGCTTCGAGCGTGGTTTCCTTTTATACTGCAGCGGTTCATCTCTACTTTGGAACTAAAGATAGCCATAGCATTCATAATAAACGCTTCGTTCTTCTCGATTTGCGTATCGTTCAGTGTCGCATTTGAGAAGAAGGTGAATAAACCTGCGTTCTTCCCACAGCGGTCCGGTTTACCCTTCATAGCTCTGTTATTGTTGATGGTACAGTGATCGATTAGAGTAGTACTATTTATACAAGCTATGGCTCCGGAAGGGTCGCAAGTCCTACCATATACTCCTGGATTATTTGAGACGTTACAATCTTTAATCAACACCTTTGCCTGCATTGGCCGAGTACCGTTGATACGGATGGCATGGATCCCAGGGTTCTGGACGAACTTCGAAGATATCACCTGCATAATCACTGTCGACTACTAACCAATATCCAAACCAACGGGTACACCGTACAAATTTTCCGTTATAAGCCTTGAAGGCTACTTTATCGCCTCCAAGATTGATCAAAGCAAATGCTTCCTCTCTTTTCAACTCCTTGCCATCGCTTGATATAACATCAGTTTCGTGTTCATTGGCGTAAAGATAAGTCCCACCATTCACACCGAAGGCGACGTCTCTAATCCTGCTGAACTCCGGTCCGTCGTCTGGTTCCTGTGCATGGATAGCAGTTATGCAAAACAAAGACACCAAACTGCATATCCAACACGTTTTTATAAGCAACGAACACGTATCTCGCACGTATCATACCCCTTGGTTAGTAGTTCAACGTTAGAGATGTCATTCGCGTGCGCACGCCGGTTCCCCGTCTATGTACTTGGTTTTCCAGCAGCACAAACTCCGATCAGCGGATTTCTCGCCACCTGTACCGCGGCTTAAGTGGGCGCAGGAAGGACATTCAGGCGGGCATTGGGCAGAAGGAGATGTACCAGCACAATTGCCTTGAAACCAACTTGAGCAGCCAGCGTAAAGACTGGTTACATTGCCCCGGTTATCGGCGCGTATCGCGCTAAGAAGATACGATGTTTGGCCCATCTTCGTGAGTTTGACACCGGGTACAGTTCTAAGACCACGGAACACATCTTCCGAGAACGGCTCATGTATAGAACCCTGTATCAGGTAAGATGCGTCATTGACTTTGGTTAAATTCAAACCGCTCACGGAATTGAGATCAGTAATTATATCTGTTAGAGAGGGCTGATGTGGCACGCTCGGACTGGTTGTGTCGCAAGCGCCATCCTCGCCGGATATTTTGAGTATAAAGCACGTTTCGTTGAAGCTGGTAACGTTGACGAACGGCATATTTTGCAGCCTTTCGACCATAAGAGCGGCATTGGCCGAGTGTATTTCACCTGATATCAGATATGATGAATCTGTCATCTCACTTATGTTTATATATGGAGCGACCCGAAGATCATGCAACACGTCGCATGGAGTCGGCTGCTCTTCAGCGGCCACCGCTGTATTAATTAATAATGCCATGCCATGGCCATTAACCAATAATCCATATATAGGTCAATTCACGTTTTAGTATAAAGGATTGATCGTTGGGGAAAGCTCCAGCAACGCGAGATCGTCTTTTGAGTTATTTATCCATTCTTTCCATACTGCTAGTATGCCGAATCTGCTGTAATTTGAGAGGGGTTCCTCAGAAGAATCGATACCTTATGGCCTGCCTGCGAATTGAGGGTGCGCGAAATTACAGCTATTCTGAGATAACGCCGGGCTTCTGTGAACTGCTGCCAGCATACTGATTACGGGTTATCATCAGACCCAGAATCTGGGGGTCTATCCTTGAAGCTGCATCTTTCAAAAAGGCTTATCCGCAGGACCACAGAGGTAATATGGTGCTGTGGCACTGCAAAGGTGGGAGGGAAAGCACGTAACCGAAGAACCGTCAGGTAATCATAGCCTCTTTTTTAACATTCCAACGATTTCATATCCTAGCGAAAAGTATACATATTAATAATGATAAACTCTAGGTCTAGAGGAGATCTAGCGAGTATGGAGACGATGGGAACGATATTGATCGCATACCTGCTCTTCTGGGGGACAGCATTGTGGATAATCTCCGGATTGAAGGGCTTGGTTAGAGATTGATAAACCAATAACAACATGAGCCAGCAAAAAATTTACTCGCATTCATAGCTATTGCTTTTTACCATAGCGTTATGAAAATATACCTTAAATCTAATCGTAATCGCTTACACATTTCACACCCCTGTTAATCTTGATATCGTCTAAAGCTTTCTACAAGGACTGCACCAGGGAATCTGGCGTTTCTCTATTAGAAGCATAAGCATAGTAGAAATCGACCTGCTCCAGCATGTAGACTATAACCGCTAACATTGGTGTCTAGTTCCTACATCATCCCTAGGTCACCTGCGTCCCCATACGCCCAGGCACCGATGCCCTTTTCCGTAGCATTTCCATGAGAGGCCCTGCACATTCCTCAAATAAGGCTAATTGATGTATTCCATTCCAGGTCTGCAATGATTTAAAAAATGTGAATCTCGATAGCTCTATCTGCAGTAGAGATATTGATGTACCATAGATGCTATCATCACTCTATTTTCAGGAACAGCTCTCCTTTAGCCCCGCAGACCTGGCAGGCTGCAGGCGCTTCCTTCTCTATGGTATTACCACAGTAAGGACACACATAGTATGGATATGCTTCGCTGGACCCAAGGCTGTCTAAGAGCTTCTGATATAGCTTGGAGTGGACCTTCTCGACCTCATTGGCATAGTGGAAGGACATCTCAGCGTCTTTATTTCCTTCCGCCTTGGCGGTCTCTATCATCCCAGGGTACATCTCCTGCCACTCGTGATTCTCCCCCGAGAGGGCCGCTTGGATATTTTCTTTGGTGGATTTGACGGCCTTGAGCGCCCTGAGGTGGTTACTGGCGTGGATCTCCTCTGCCTTGGCTGCAGCCCTGAACAACCTTGCCGCATGAGGATAACCCTCTTTATCGGCCTTGGATGCGAAAGCCGTGTACGTTCTATTGGCCTGAGACTCGCCTGCAAAGGCTTCCTTTAAGTACTTCTCTGTGTGGGACATAAACGTAGGCTCCTCTATGTCCTACTATCACTCATCTATTTATCTATGTCTTTTATATCCATATCTTAGTTAGCTGTCATTGGTAGCAAGCCATCTATAAGTAGGATCTCTGTTGAAGCATTTAATTTCAGGAAGGGCAAGGCTGATGCTCTATTCAGCGTGAAAGGCATGTGCTAACTTTACCGAGGGTCAAGTGAGGTGAAAATCCTGCACAATACCTCCCTGCACCACATCACCCAGAGCAGCATAAGGAGGCCAGCTATCCCACATCTCCACAACAGCCTCCACAAACTCCCTGGCTTTATCCTCCGACCATTGATCAAGGGTGTTGCCAAAGAGTAGTTGCTGCTCTACCCTAGCGAACGAAACTGCTGTAATCTTCGGTGATCTGAAGCCATTCCAGGATAGATGGGGACGGTGCTCTGATATTCAGGGCTGAAATAATAGCTAGGAACGTTATAGGGCAGGCTTTTAAGGATTGCCCCGCGCCCCAGCAGATGGCCACAGGTGCTCTTGAAGATCCTGATAACCAGCTTGAACAAGCCTCCTTGTTCCCGAGATGAAATCCTTTATATCGTACTCCAGGTGGTAGAGTTTTGGGTAGCTGGTGACTGCTCCCCGCCCTAAAGTG
>DAXJ01000039.1:2561-14465 GCA_002506335.1 Methanosaeta sp. UBA114 | reverse complement strand
GACCATGATCAATGATACAAGGATTATCATGCTCATCAAAGATCTAATAGTGACTATTTTTTATACTATCCTCGTTTTAATTGGGCCAAGGACCTATGAGTAGATCATCCTTGCGATGAATGCTGGCAATCTAAGGAGTCCCTTATAAACTTTTTTTACACTTTTACATCAAAGCATGCATGTATTGCCTTCAATCCTCGCTGAGAGTCCTCAAGCCTGATCGAAAGCTTTTTCCCCTCGAAGTTCGTTGGATTTCCAGAATGAAACCGGGATCGAAAGAAGCAGATAAGATACAGCAGTTGAAGGACAAGCTAGACCTGGGAGACCTGATAGATGACATGGATATATCCACACCGTCCATGGACATCAATGAGTACCTGAGGGTTCTCAAGCTGGCCAGAAAGCCGGATAGGGAAGAGTTCACCATGATAGCCAAGGTCTCTATGACAGGAATTGTCCTCATAGGGATGATGGGTTTTATCATCTACGCCCTTCTCACGGTTCTTCCCAAGTCTCTTTGATCTCATCTTAGCTTTAACCTTTGATTCAAACTTCGCTCTAAAAAAGGAATCATTTAGAGCAAACCATTTTAAGCGTTAGCTCTATTCAAGTTTTATCCAGGCAATTTCAAACTTTATTCATAGCCCGAAGGGTAGCCCCAAACTCCGATTCTATGATGGATTTGGCGCCCATGGTCTTGGGATGGAGATCTATCTCTACCACCACGTGATCGTGGCCCATCTCCCGCAGGGGCTTAACCTGCCTTGGGCCATTGGTTACTGAGAAGATCTCCATGCCCTCCAGGCAGGAGGCAGGCACGGCGTGGGGAACCCCCGATATCACTGCAAAATCGTAGCCGCCCTTGGCCTTTATGAACTTCTCGATCTTTTCTCCGGTCACCGGGTATTCATCGAGGCCGCCTATGAGATCGAAATTCACCCCGCGGCTCGAGAGATCCCGGGATATATTTTCGGCATCCTTGCGCACCTTGGGAAGGCCGAGGCTCGCATCCAGGTTGGCTAGGGTGTCCACATCCCCTCCCGCAGTCTCGAATACGGCAGAGGTTACGTCAGCGAACATATAGGCGGTCTCTTTCTTGGCATTGAGGATATTCAGGCCTCGCTTTCCCTCACGGATAAGCTGCAGAAGTCGGGAGGCCGCCTGGTACTTGAGGTCTCCTCTGTCAGGGGCCAGGTATTCGCTGCTGGCTGCCCCATGGAGCCTCTCCACCTCGGTTGCCTTCTCTAGGAGGGTCTTTTGTCTCTCGAACTCCGCTTGGTCTATGATCCCCAGGTTTAAGGCAGCCTCCAGGGCTATTACCACGCCCCGAGTGTTATCTCTGTAACCTGCGTGAACCTCCACCTCCATCACAGGCACATCGAGGCCTGCGGCCTCCACGGCCTGGTGGAGATCCTCTCCTATGATCATGCTGCTGCAGGTCCCAGTGATCGCCATGAGCTTGGGGTTGAAGAGCTCCTGGGCCCTCTTAAGTAGCCGCACCAGTGGCTCCTGACCTCCGAAGACGAAGCCCGCCTCATCCAAAGCGGTGGTCAGGACCCTAACTCCATCCTCCTCCAGGAGCCTAGCGTGCTTGAAGCAACAGCCACTTGGGCCGTGGAGAATGACTACATCTGCGCCCAGATCCCTTAAGGTGTAAAGAGCAGCCACTATGGAGCTGGGCCTGGGGTGTATCACCTGCAGTTTTTGAACGTCTGCTGACATGATTGCATCACCTGAAGCATTTAACGCATAATAAAATCTTTTCCAGTCCCTGAAGGGACCTGGCCATGGCCTCCCCGGACTTAAGGTCGTGGGTGGTCCTCGCCCTCAGGCATCCAGCCCAGGGCAAAAGTCTCTCTCCCACCAGTATGAGCTCCTTCACCTCATGCCGCCTCTCAGAAAGAAGCCTTACCAAGGCAGGCACATCCATCCCCTCGCATACAGTCTGCGCTTCCTCTCCAACCACCAGGCAGAGGATCCCACCCGAGGCCTTATCCAGGACCTTGGCCACATCGATGACCTTGAGGCCCGAGTTGGAGCTGTCATATAACGTAAGGCCATCCACTCTTGACAGCTTCATTCTGCCGCTGAAGCCGTCGAAGCCCTCCAGGGCCGAAACGATGTCCTCTACCATAAGGCCTGCGGTCATGGATGCCGCCGCCGCGGCCGATATAGCAGTTTGATAACTTGGGATATCCAGGTCCGGGGACGGATCTAGAGGAAATGCCTCTCCATCGATGTGCAGGCCTGCCCTATCGGCCCATAGGTTTCCTCCTTCGCCAAATGACAGGTCATAGGAAATGCGGCAATCGGCATTGGCCACCAGCTTTGCCCCGGGCTTGGCCAGGGAGAGCATCTGGAGCTTGGCAGTGCTCGCCCACCCAGACCTCCCCGCAATCATATAATCGCCTGAAAGGCTGGTAATGATGCCGAGGTCGGCAAGGCCCGTTCCACCCAGAGATATCTCACAGACCAGGGCGTCGGCTCCGGTGGCCTCCGCCGCCTCCACGGCCTTTATCACATTTCCGGGAGTGATGCTGAGTCCGCCCTGAATAAGACGGCTGGATCCCTCAGACCAGGCCTCTATGCCTCTGGTGGTGTGAGAGATCACAGATTTTTGCCCCGAGAGCATTCTGGATAAGAGCAAGGCCGTGGAGGTCTTGCTGTGGGTACCCGTTACCTCAAAGATCTTCCTACTGGGGTTTATCCCAGGAGCAAGGATCTCTCCTACCGCCCTGTGGTGGGTAACGATCCGTAGCCCTCGGCGCTTTGCCTCTGACAGGACCAGATTTTCAGGGCTCAGGTGTACTGGAGATACCACCAGGTCGAAGCCCTCAAGGCTCGGGGTGTCGTGGTAGACCTCCAGGGCCTGGGCCTCCATTCCCAGGTCCTTCATCTTCCTGGCGATGACCGCGGCCCCGTGGATCCTATCCAGGACGGCAACCCTAGCTGTTATTTTAAAGCCTCTTCCGCACGCTTGTAGGCAAGGGCTGCGATGCATTCATCCACGCCAAGGGGCTCGGCACATAAGACCTCCACCCTGCTGCCGTTTATGTTCACTACGCCCTTTCTGCTCACCTCATCCACCCCAAGCTCCCGGGGAATATCTTGGCGGGTGTGAACGCCGTGGGCCAGGAAGATGGGCAGAGCTACGATCTTCCCCACACCGGTCCCTTCAAAGCTCTGGAGCCCCTCGATAATGGTCGGGTTATTAATGTTGAGGTAGGCGGTCTTCACAGGCCCACGGTGAGTACTGCTGATCATCTGGGCCATTCGCTCCACCAGCTCTTTGTTGTAGGGCAGGGTTGAGCCATGGCCGAGCACAAGGATGCCAACGTCTTCCATAGAGACACCATTAACACGTTTTTCTAAACCCGTGCTACCCCTTGATAGGGTCATAAGTAATAAATCCTTTCGGGACATCCTCCAGGCTGTAAGGAGCTGGGGTGGAGATCGTTGATGAGGCCGGATCAGCGTTACAGGAGCGTCTTTCTTTTTTTATCAGCTATATCCCTCGTGATCCCGTTCGCCTACTGTGAGAAGGTGCTCATCTCCACAGAGGAGCCCCTACTCCTGGGAGAGGACCTGATCCTTGTGGCAGAGGACATCGATCTCGCGACGGGGTCGGTATGGGTAGACCTCTACAATGGCAGCAGCATGGTACAGTCGGGGATAGTGAATCTAGGAGGGCACATCAACCGATCTGGGATCAATGTGACCATAGAAGGGGTCTATGCCGGGGATAAGAGCGACCTCGTTGCCATCGAAATAAATAGGCCTGATGTTTCAGGGAAGGCATTAGAATGCCCCCAGGTGGATCTCGCTACCAAGGAGGGCCCGGATGAAAATTGGACTGATACCGGACACATCTTTGGACTAGGACTGCCTAGGGGGTTACCTTGGGCCAAAATGCTTCTCGAATATGGAGGGGATCTCCCGGGGGGTCTCTATAACAAAGACGTCCTCCATCTTCCGTAGCCTATCGACGTTCTCTGCGTCCTCCTTCCTCACTCTGAGCTTCATTTCTTTCCCATCAGGGAGCTTGGTGGTTAGAATTCCTTCCTTATAGTCGCAGGGCATGATGTAGGTTGGGATGAAGGCCTTCTGTGACATGATGGCGGCATTGGAAAGAAGGGAGTCAGCGATGCCCATGGTGATCTTGGCCACGGTATTGGATGTCGTCGGGGCCATGAGGAGGAACTCGTACTTACCAACCTGGAGCTGACCCGCCAAGAAGGGCGCATTGGCATTGACCTCCACCCAGACCTTGTCAAAATACTTCTCCAGGTCATTGAATAGCTTGTAGTACTTCACAACTTGGTCCCCTGCCTTGGATACGAAAACCCTTATGTCCAGGACGTCGTCGTACTTATCCTGTATATGCTCCATTACCCGGACGGTCTCAGTTATCCTGTCTCCACTGCCCGTAATTCCCCAGGCGATCTTCCTCTTGGTCTCGACTTTTGCCATAATAGAAATACCACCTGCTGCAGATAATTACCTTTCCACGGCCTCCAGAAATTTCTTTACCGTCTTTCTAAGGGACCTAAAGCCCTCTGTATCCTCCTTGACTCCCTCTAGGGTGTCCTTGGACCAGAATGTGGCACCCAAGTTGGCGCCGAAGAAGCCCCCGCTCACGGGAATTACCCCGTTTAAAATGTAGAAGGTCAACATCTGCTGTATCGCGAGCTCTTGGCCCCCCATCCTGTCGCCTCCGACGGCAATGGCCATGCCCACCTTACCCCTCAAGGCCTTAGGATCTGCGGCCAGGAGGGCGCGGGTCCTGTCCATGATGGTCTTAGTCTGAGCACTTAGGCTGCCGTTGTAGACTGGGGTGGCGATGACAAAGCCCTTGGCCTCCCTGAAGAGGGGGTAGAGGTCCTGCATGGAGTCCTGGAGGACGCACTCCTTGTTCTTGAGGCAGTAATCACAGTGCCTGCAAAAGCCCATGTTCTTTCCCCGAACGGAGAATAGTTTAGTTTCCTGGCCATTTTCTTCCATCATCCTCAGGGCCTCGCTGAGGACATACTCGGTGGATTGCTTTCTTGGGCTTCCACTTATACCTAGGATCATGCTCATTAGAAAGCGCTCTGATTATTTCAGATTTTTTAAACTGGTTTTTATCCCGGAAAAAAGGTAGGGCCGAAGTCATCGATCCCAGCGTTCGGCAAGCCTTTGCTTTATCATCTCATCCACCTCTGAGGATGATGTGCCGAAGACCTCTCCTAAGATCTCCTTCGCGGTCTCGAGCTCCACTACAGACAGGTCAGCCCCCCTCCTCCTGACGTGCAGAGGTACACAGGGCTTACCTAGAGGCTTTCTGGCCGGAGGCCACCTCAACCGCTCAAGAACTCCTCCCATGAGAATGTAGTAGTACGTGTAAGGATAAATACTTTATCCACGGAAACGGTAGCAGCAAATGATTTTTGGCCTTGATAGAAGTACGTATAAGATATAAAGGATTTACTAATAGGAGATCTCTAGATGAGGGCCGATAATGGCCATCTCAATAAATCTCCTGAGAGATTCACGCTCTAGCAGAAATAGGTTCTTGAAGGGGGAAAAAGCCTATGTGGGCAGGACGAAAGTGATGCTGGGGGACTTTCACATTGTTTCGACGCTTTCTCCCCTGTTATCTCGCTTTGTTGTCCTGATTTCCATCACCCAGCAGCAATTGTCCCACCGCCGTTGTCCCACGCTCATTCCTCACGGAGATAAAGAGATGCGGCCTCCGAGCCTTAGGGGAATCAACGGGTACTCTTTCAAGTAGACGATGATGATCTCCAGGTCGCTGCCGCCTATACTCTGGGTCCCGTTCTCAAAAACGCTGAACTTATCATCATCCTCTGCCAGGAAGCGGTTGATGGTGACGTGATAAAGCCCCTCTGGATTTAAGGTCTTGCCATTGACCTTTGTGGAAGCAGCATCCACCCTGTTGTCCTGAGGCGCGTTCTTGTTCCAGGCATAGGAAACGCCCTGGGGGATCTGATGTCTCCAGGGTGGCTAACCGCGTCGACGCGAAAAGAGTGGAGGTTAGATCAAAGCTCCGGAGTGGGGATTAATTCATATGATTTAAAGGGAAAGATGTTACAGCAAAACTTCTATTAATTCCCGGAGGTATCAGGCTAGGTCAATATAAAAACCGACCGAAAGTTGGATATAGCTATAATGCCAATAAATGAAATGCCGTAATTCGTGCGGAGGGGCTGTAGCCGATTAAGTTCTGGGGGTATAAAGTCGCCTCAGGGCACCTTACTTAACTGCTGAGGTCTTCGGCGAAAACGAGAATCCTACGGCATATCTCGTTCAGCCCAGAAGTGCGTGTCGAGCATAGGAAAGGAGCAGGCTCCTCGCCTCAGGTGTAGGGTCCCTGTAAAACGGGCGCTGTGGAAAAGTCCAGTGCTGCCTCGTCTTATGCTGAGTGAGGCAGAGAAGCGAGATCAAGCCGTCACTACGGTGGAGGTCCCAAAAAGGGCGCTGTGGATCAGCGTTTGGCTCGCCTTTCCCTCGCCACCAATATCTCTTTTATTAAAATCGCGTTTGGTTCTGCTACATCATTCGAGTATTGTCGGCTTTTATAAAATCATATAAAGTTATTAGGGCGACTATCTAGTGGGGTGAATAGGCATCAAGCGACCTCAATGCCGCCCCCTCGACCTCATCTATGGCCCTGTTGAG
This sequence comes from Methanosaeta sp. UBA114, assembly GCA_002506335.1. Lineage (GTDB taxonomy): Archaea > Halobacteriota > Methanosarcinia > Methanotrichales > Methanotrichaceae > UBA114. The sequence continues at coordinate 7,787 of DAXJ01000039.1, read as the reverse complement.
GCTGCCGTAGCTCAGCACCAGTCGGCTGGCAGCAGAATCGCCACACTCCAGAGCTTGGCATATCTCCCTATCAAAGGCCTCGGTGTTGATCCCTCTCTTTCTAAGGTACTCGTGACCCCAGGGCCCTGCTATCAGATACTTATCCAGGGGATTGGAGGTGGCCTTGAAATGCTCTATCATCTGCCCTGTGGGATCCGGAACCTGATCAAACCACCGTAGAAGGGCATCTATCTTCCGCTTCTCATCGACCTTGTTGGTCTTCATAGGCTTTCTTACCAGGGTATTCAGGGCCTGGCTCATGGCCTGATCAAGGTTCATCTTGGCAAACCTAGCCGAGTTCTGGGCAGAGGTCTTAAATCCCCGGATACCCGAATCCAGAGCATTCTTTCTCTTCTCGGGATCCGTCTGCTTGGCGGCAGGTTCCAAAGACGAGCTGTAGCCTTTCCAGCTCTTCTCTATTGACCCTATATACACCGAGACCTTGCCGATCTTCTCCGAGAACTCCCCCACCGTAAGAGGCGTAAGGATGCTTTGGAGGGCCTCTACAGCCTGGTGAAGCGAAAGATCATCCAAAGCAATCCCTTCCTACATACTTTAACTTTAGATTCAGCGCCCTCACCAGAGCAGCCTCGGAGGCATCCTCTGGCCCTGTAGCAGAGCGCTGTAATCCTCAGCCCTGCGTATCAGCTCGGCCTTATCGCCGTTTATCAGAACCTCAGCCGGCCTCGGATTGCCGTTATACTGAGATGCCATGGAGAAGCCGTAGGCTCCTGCATCTAAGAAGGCCAGGATATCCCCGCTCTCGAGCTTGGGGAGGGTCCTGTCCTTGGCTAGGATATCCCCAGTCTCGCAGATGGGGCCGACGACGGTGTACTTCTCTTCGAGCTTCTGGCTGGCCTTGCTTGCCACCACCACGTGGTGGTAGGAGTCATAGAGCATGGGCCGGGCCAGGGCATTGAAGCCAGCATCAACTGCCGCAAAATTCTGGTGAGCCTTCTTGACCACGTTTACGCCTGTGAGCATGACCGTGGTATCGGCCACGATGCTCCTTCCGGGCTCCAGGTTGAGCATCGGGCTTATGCCCAGCTCCTTACAACGGCTCTTGAAGATGGGAAGAATGGCAGAGGCGAGGTCCGAGGGGCTGGGGGCCGGTGTATCGGGTATGTATTGGATGCCCAGGCCTCCTCCGATATCTATAGTTTTGATATCCCCTCCGGCCTTTATGACCTCGGAGGCTATATCCATCATCCTGTCCATGGCCTCGGCAAAGGGGGCGGTGTCTAGGATCTGGGAGCCTATATGGCAGTGAAGGCCCACGGGCTCGATGCCTGGGAGGTCCATGGCTACCATGTAAGCCTCCGCCACCTGGCCGAATGGTATGCCGAACTTGGATGTTTTAAGTCCTGTAGCTATCTTCGGGTGGGTGGCAGGGGAGATGTCGGGGTTAACCCTGAATAGTATTTTTGCTCCCTTGCCCGTAGACGCCACGTTCCTGGACAGGTAGGACAGCTCCTCCCTGGAGTCCACCGACATCCTGACCCCTGCCTCCAGGGCCATCAGGTGATCTCTTACGCTCTTGGAGTTACCGTTGTAGAGGATCTTATCTTGGGGAACTCCGGCCAGCCTTGCCAGATAGAGCTCTCCGCCCGAGAAGACATCGGCTCCCATTCCCTCCTGGGCCAGAATCCGCAGGATGGCCAGGCTGCCGTTGGCCTTGATTGCAAAGTACTTATCAGCATCAGGAAAGGCTTTGTGGTAGTTTTGGACGTTTTGTCTGAGCCTGGCTTCGCTGGTCACGTAGAGAGGTGTGCCGTATTCTTTGGCCAGATCCAGGGCGTCGACGCCCTCTATGAAGAGGTGGTCGTTCTCCGCCCTGAGGTGGGCCTTGGTGCCGAACATGACTTGGGCATTGTCCAGGATGGACTAAATCTTTTCTGCACCGATACGGCCTCGGAGGGGATTATCTGATAACTTGGAAGGAAGCCAAAAGGGTCGCAGGGAGCGAAGCCGAAAGGATAGCCTGGATGAGATGAGCGGAAATGGCGACTAGGGCTCAAGTGCGCGCCGTAGCCCTCAAGGTCTCCAGATTATTAGCTCTGCTGCAACTCTGGCACGTGCCATAGATATCAAAGTGTTGCGCGGTCACGGCAAAGCTCTCGATGGAGGCCACCCTGGCGATCATATCCCGCAAGGTTGAATCTTTTATATCCCGGATGGCCCCGCATCCATTGCATACCAGGTGGATGTGAGGCGAGGTGTTGGCATCGAACCTGGTCTGGCTCCTAGGCAGATTGAGCTCCTGTATAAGGCCTATCTCCTTCAGGATCTGAAGGGTTTTGTATACCGTGGCCAGGCTTATGGTGGGATATATCTTCTTGACATCGCTGAAGATCCTCTGGGCAGTAGGGTGATCCTGTCTATTGAGGGCAAAGCGGCCTATGGCTATCCGTTGGGGGGTGGCCATGTATCCATTTCTTCTCAGCATCCGTATGATAGACGCGCCCTGATCGTCCTTATCGCTCATATCAATTATCTGATAATAATCATTCTTAAATAAATCTTGCTATTAGAGATATGGCCCTGGAGTGAAAAAGCCTTGGAACTACTAATGGCCTCATTTCTGATAGCTGTAACGTTCTACCATTAGGTGGTGCGGCTAGGTACTGAGACAGGATCTTCTATAGGAGATACACCTTATCGATGGCTGAATCAAGACTCTAGCTTCAATCGGTATTTGAATTAGCTAAGAGAACCGATAATGGAACACTCCCATTCCATTGAGGTACACGCTTTGAAGAGCACCGTAGGAAATCTTGCAAATGCATTTGTAGGTGAGAGCTAGGTGCGCAACCGCTACATGTTCTATTCCAAAATAGCCAAAGAAGATGGCTTTGAGGAGATCTCTGTGATCTTTCTCTTGACGGCAGAGAACGAGCGGGCGCACGCCAAGCAGTTCCTCAAGACGATAAACGAGCTGGTAAAGCAGAGCGTCCAGGCCCTCAGCGAGATAAAGATAGATACCTTCGTTCCCACGACCTTTGCCAAGACGGCGGAGAACATGTCTGGGGCCATTGTCGGAGCGCGCTATGAAAACTCGGCGATGTATCCGGCCTTTGCAGATGCTGCAGAGAAGTAAGAGCTAAATGATGTCGTTGCCAGGTTTAGGGCTGTGGTCAATGCCAGAATAAATATTGCTACCATACGACAGTTTGGTGCTAGCGGATTGATCGCAGGATATGCCGCTTTGTTTTTTGTAGCCGTTCGCCATGCCACATAGGCGGAGTCAAAAATGGGCAACATTATAACAAGCCATATAGATTCTATTCCCATCAATCCGGGGTATTGTTGCTATGTGAGGTATGCCGTGATCCTTGTTAGTTTTGTCGATATCTGGTAGATACCAAGGTATGTGATAGGACTGAGTACGAACATGGATAGGAGCGTGGGAATGTCATGTCGGAGCAGCCTGTCTTTCAGGAAATATGCGGCCCCCTTGCGATCAAAGGGTCCCGGCGTGAGATATCCAGAAATCAGGAAGAAAAAGCCCATAATGTAGGCCTGGTTAATGAGCTGAAGTAGCATCAGCACTAGAGCTGCTAGGGTATCCTGACGTGCGGGCTCCATGTAATAGATGGGGGTGTTCGCTCCATGGATGACTGATAGATGATGCAGTACCATCGAGATGATCAGCGTGACGTGGAGGTTGTCAACGAAAAACAGATGGTCCGTTGTTTCCCCAGATACGGTTTATGTGCCCGCGCGTCTGGGGATCTCGTGCGGAAATGGTTGATGGGGTACGCTCACGCACCGCGTGGGCTGCCGCTGAATCCGTAGTTAGGTACACCCCGGTTAGAGCTATGAGCTCCCGGTTAACTGGACTCAGAAGTCTGCAGTAATCTACCTTTTTCAGGGTATGGATATCACGATAAAAACGTTCATTGATATATCTTTGAAAATAATTAGGATTATGTTATATTAGGCTGACATCCCTCGGCATATTTTCTGTCAAAGCTCATCGAACCCGAACTATCTCAACCCCTGCTTGATCTAAAAACGCGAGAGAGCTGTTATCGGGATACTCCTCGCGATAAACCACCCGGGTTATCCCTGCGTTGATCACCATCTTGGCACAAAGAGTGCACGGCTGATGAGTGCAGTAAAGAGTCGCATCTTCCGTGCTGACTCCATGAAGGGCCGCCTGAATGATGGCATTCTGCTCAGAATGCACCGCCCGGCAAAGCTCGTGACGGGTTCCGCTGTCGCATTTTTCCCTGGGGCACCCAGTCACATCGCAATGGGGAAGCCCTTTGGGCACGCCGTTATATCCTGTAGAAAGAATCCGCTTATCCCTGACCAGAACCGTGCCTGCGTGCCTACGCAGGCAGGTGGACCTGCTGGCCACTACATCAGCGATTTTCATGAAATAATCATCCAGCGCAGGCCGTTCCATCGATAAAAAAGTCATATCGAACTTTGATAACCCTTTTGGTGCGGGTTCAAAACTGTCGGTCAAATAGCATATATATTATTGACGTATCATACGCCGGAAAATTAATATCCCGTTCCGCCATCGATTCCTGCTCATGACTATTCACTGGGCTGACGTCATAGCGCAGAAGCTTGCTGACAGTGGCCCTCACACCATCGCCACGGGAATCACGCCCTCAGGTCCCGTTCACATAGGCAACATGCGCGAGGTCATGACCGCCGATACCGTCTATAGGGCCCTCAAAGACAGGGGCGTCGAGGTCAGGCTGATCTACATAGCTGACACCTTCGATCGCCTAAGAAGGCTTTATCCCTTCCTGCCCGAGAGCTTCAAGGAGCACGCCGGCAAACCCCTCTCTGAGATCCCCTGTCCCACTGGCTGCTGTGGAAGCTACGCCGATCATTTCCTGAACCCCTTCCTGGACAGTATGAAGCGACTTGGAATCCAACCTGAGGTCTACCGCGCCGATGTCCTATACAAGCAGGGCAAGTATGTGGATGCCATCAAGACTGCCCTGGAGAAGAGGGACGAGATTGCCCAAATTCTGAAGGAGGTTTCGGGAAGGGATGTCGGGGAGAACTGGAGCCCCTTCCAGGCCATATGCCAATGCTGCGGCAGGACCAATACCGTCAAGATCACGGGCTTCGACCCCAAGGCCGAGACCGTGGACTACCGGTGCGAGTGTGGCTCCAAAGGCCTCGTGTCCATGAGGGGCGGAGGAAAGCTGGTCTGGAGGG
>DAXJ01000039.1:0-2307 GCA_002506335.1 Methanosaeta sp. UBA114 | reverse complement strand
GAGGAAAGCTGGTCTGGAGGGTGGATTGGCCCGCCCGATGGCCTCTCTTCAAGGTCACCGTAGAACCCTTTGGGAAGGACCATGCCACTGCCGGCGGATCTTACGATACAGGCAAGAGGATTAGCGAGGAGATTTATCACTACCCTGCGCCCTTCCCCATAGTCTACGAGTGGATCCACCTGAAGGGGGTCGGGGCTATGCACAGTTCCACGGGAATCGCCATCACCATTCAGCAGATGCTGGGTGTGGTGCCCCCCGAGGTCATGAGGTACCTCATTATCAGGAACAAGCCTGAGAAGCACATAGAGTTCGATCCTGCCATGGGCCTCATAACCCTGGTGGATGAATATGACCTGCGCAAAGGGGATGAAAGGGCCCTTCAGCTCTCATACATCGGCGAGAGCAGGCCCTTTGAGGTCCCCTTCAGGCACATGGTCACCGCAGTTCAGATAGCCAGGGGAGACAAAGACATTCTTCTTAAGGCCCTGGAAAGATCGGGCTACGATATCACTAGAAAGGACGAGATCCTGGCCAGGGCAGCCAACGTGGAGACCTGGCTGAACAAGTACGCTCCCGACTACGTCAAGTTCCAGCTTAAGGAAGAGCTTCCTGCTGCAGTGAACAACCTGACCCCGGACGAGAGAAAAGCCCTGGGTGAGCTGGCAGATATGATAGGCTACAAGACCGCTGCCGAGATCCACGATGAGGTCTACGCCGTGGCCAGGGAGAACGGCATGGACCCGAAGAAGTTCTTCCAGGCCATCTACCTGGCTTTCCTGGGAGACAGGCAGGGGCCCAAAGCCGGCTGGTTTCTGGCAAGTCTGGACAGGGACTTCGTCAAGGCCAGGCTCAACGAGGCTGCATCCTCTGGGCAGTGAATCCGGGAAACGAAATTGAAACCCAGGACTATGAAGTCCAAGGTCGAGGTCTACTGTCCGGTCCCATCTTCACCTCAGGAGAGATCGCCTGGACAGGGAAGATCAAGGCGGAGCTAGAGGAAATGCTCTGCGAGGTGCTAGATGTCTTCTGGCCTTACTAGATCTCAGCCGGGAGTGAAGAAGAGGTTTATCTGGAGAACGCCAGATCACTGGATGGCCACGATCTACATGGAGCCATCCTCGATGGCCCCCAGGTCGACGGGCCCCGCCTGGAAGATAATGTGTCCACGTGGCCAGGGGGGCTCCGGAGCTCCAGGGTCAATGCCATGATAGATAGCTCCTGCATCCTGGTCAAGGACTTAGAGGAGCTTTTTGCCGAGCTGGAGATGCTCCTCAGTTGACATCACCTTCCATCTCACCTGTATTCGATACGCCCCTTCTCCTGGTCGAAGGAGAGATGAGGGTCCTGGTTGCCGCCGACCTTCACCTGGGGCTAGAGCACGAGCTCTGGCTCTGCGGCGTGAGCATCCCGAGCCAGACCGAAAAGATCCTAGAGCGCCTCAAAGGTTACCTAAAGGATATCAGCCCTGATAGGCTCCTTCTCCTGGGTGATGTGAAGCACAACATCCCCCGGACGAGCTGGCAGGAGCATCGGGAGATCCCACCTTTTCTAAAGGCCCTATCTGAAGAGGTGAAGGTGGAAATCGTCCCTGGTAACCACGACGCGGGCCTGGCGGACCTCGCACCCATGGGGACGAGGATTCGATCATCCACGGGCTTCGTCCTGGATGGCGTGGGATACTTTCACGGCCATACCTGGCCCGATAAATCCCTCCTGAAGGCAAAAACTGTTGTGTCTGGCCACCTCCACCCAGGGGTAAGGCTTAAAGAGCCCGTAGGGCACCCCATGACCAAGAGGACCTGGGTCAGAACCCACTTGAAGGAAAAATCCCTACAGGAGCAGTATGGAGTGGAAATTTCCGCCCCTGGGATGATAGTAGTCCCAGCCTTCAACGACCTCTGCGGTGGCCTACCGCTCAATGAGCCCATGGAGACCGAGAAAGGTCCCCTGCCAAAGATCATCGATCTGGAGGCGTCCAGGCTGTACCTCCTGGATGGCACTGACCTAGGGAACCTTTCCGGAATCAAATCAACCCTGAGGAAGATGTAGCATCAGCGACTTCCTCCCTCTCCTTAACGGGAGATGTCCTCCTGTTTCGTAGATCCGGTTTGCTTTGAACGCTTCGAATTAGATGGTGATCTCCGTAGGCTTTACCCCACAGTTTGGTGGTGACCACTTCCCCGAATACATTCGGGAGCATCTATCTTATTCACTCGCCCGGTTCTCCACCGGGCTCATCTGCACTTTGAGCCGGTCATCTTGGCATCGGAGAGCTATGTTGTAAGCAGCGTTGAGATCAGCATCATC
>DAXJ01000110.1 GCA_002506335.1 Methanosaeta sp. UBA114 | reverse complement strand
GAAGGAAATCCGCTCTTTGATTACTAGACCCACTCATGGTCTTTATCCAGATTATCCCGGAGACGGTTATAGAGCCAACTACAGGTATCCAGAGACGCTAAAAGCCTCTGCTTTACTTCCTTGGTCGGAAATATAGGATACCTGTAGCTTATGATCATTCTGTCTTCTCCATCTCCGATTCTAAGTACGGCATGAGTGCGTCTAAGGTTGTATCAAAACAGGTGCATCCCAGTATTATATTTAATAGTTATCTGTTAGTCCGAGATAATATGAGAGGACTCTGCTTTTGTCCTGTTACGACCACGCCGTAACTCCCGTTAACTCTGCGAGTTAACGAGACCAGCTTGAAGACCGGGGACTTCCTGCTCTGCCCTCTCCACTTTCACAAGTTAAAAAAACGACTGCTATCAAATCCATTTCAAGTGATGAGGTGGTTATGCCTGAGCATCTCCACCACCTCATCCCTGGTCAGATCGTACCAGTTCCGATAGGCATCAGCTACAGCGAAGTATGGGCCCGTTCTGACGTTGGGGCAGACGATCTCATCCACCTCCTGAGCAACCCTCCGGATGGTATCGATGGACGCCGTGGGAACTGCCACCACAATCTTTGCCAGCTCCTGCCTCCTCACCATCCTGATGGCGGCAAGCATGGTGAAGCCAGAGGCGAGTCCGTCGTCCACGATTATTACCGTCCTTCCTTTGAGGTCCGGCCACGGCCTGCCCTGCCTGAAGACCTGGTCCCTGGTCTTCAGCTCCTCCATCACCTGCTCCGCAAGCTCCTCTATCTCATCCCTGGAGAGCTCCAGGCTCGCGACCATGGGCTCGTTCAGGATGACATCTCCTCCCAGGGCGATGGCCCCAAAGCCAGCCTCGGTGTTTCCGGGTATATTGATCTTTCTTACGATGAGCATGTCGAAGGGGATGCCGAGGTAGGAGGAGATGACAATGCCCACGGGAATTCCTCCTGAAGGTATGGCAAGCACCATAGCATCCCTATCCCTGTACTCCCCCAGGGCCTCAGCCAGATATGCCCCCGCAGCGGTTCTATCCCTGAAGACCCCTAGCTTATCTCTCAGCACCTCATCCTCTTTGATCACAGCTACCATTCCATCACCCTGCCATCCATAACCCTACGATTTCACCAGCCAACTACCCAATTGTCCAGCTGCTCCACCACTTGCATCCTTTGGCGCGTCCAATGGCGATCCAATAAAACCCAGCTTGGCCATAAGCGCCCTCGGTATTGCAGGCCGATAATGTGAAATCCCTGGTTGTGACCTTTTGAGCTATTCCCAAAGCCGCAGTATTGTGGCCCCTTACTTCCCTGCCATTGATCGCTACTAGAACTGCCGGAGGCATGGAAAAAGGCCTATGGAGGGTCCACCCCTGTGAACTTTTTTCCCCCCTCGCAGTCAGGCATGAGATCAACGGCCTCGACGTCTCCGGAATTTACCCAAAGGCACCTCTTTTCACTTTGAGGTCGCTGCTTTCGAGCCTTCGACCCAGCCACATAGTAAAAGGCGCAATCGTCCTCCTGACAACCTGAGTTGTGGGCTGCCAGGTTGAACTCATAAGCTTCAGTCATGTGAACGATGCCAATGCTGCCTGCATTTCCGCATCCCACTCCGGCATCGTTTGGTGTAAGCATCACCACCGGCCTGTCATTGCCCAAAGGAGAGCTCAATCGGGTGCCGTTCCAGAACTGCCATTCTCCCTGCGTGCCGTCGGGCTGGAAACGCCTAGTCCGGAGAACTCCAAGCCTCAAGTTTAAATCCGCCGATTCTCCGGGTTTCTGCTCCTCGTCCTCCACGATCCTTATCTGAATAAAAACGCTGCCCAACTGAAGGATCACGATCTCCTCTTCTTCCTTATAACATTAAATCTGTATCCTAGAGATAATTAAGTTTCCCCTGCCGATCATCCTCCCAACATAATTATCAAGGTAGCCAAATTTTAAATGAAGCTAGAACCTCAAATAATGAGCAACGGCAGAAGGTTTATAAGCATTGCCACTAACTTAAAGTTAGCAAAGTTTGCCAACTGCCATGCATTTCAAATTGCATAGGTTTAAGTTATCAAAGCAGCCATAAGCGAAAGGAGTCTCATGCCCATAGGCGTATACGTCTGTCACTGCGGCTTGAACATCGCCAGCGTCCTGGATGTGAAAGACCTCCAGTCCTTTGCAGAGAAGCTTCCCGACGTAGCCGTAGCCAGGGACCTTCAGTTCTGCTGTTCTGACGTGGGGCAAGAGCAGATACAGAAGGATATCGCAGAGTATAAGCTCGATAGAGCGGTGGTCGCAGCCTGTTCTCCCAGGCTTCACGAGCCCACTTTCAGGAGAGCCATAGCCAAAGCAGGCCTCAACCCCTTCATGCTGGAGATGGCCAACATCAGGGAGCAGTGTTCCTGGGTTCATATGGACCAGCCGGCCCTGGCCACCCAGAAGGCCAAGGACCTCATACGCATGGCCGTAGCCAAGGCAAGCCTCCTCCAACCCCTGGAGCGCGAGTCCATATCAGTGAGCAAGGACGTCCTGGTGATCGGCGGTGGCGTGGCTGGGATCGCCGCAGCCCTGGACCTGGCAGATACCGGCCTTCACGTTTACCTAGTGGAGAGGAGGGAAACCATAGGAGGGTACATGGCCCTCCTGACTGATGTCTTCCCCACCAATGACTGCTCCATCTGCGTTTTAGCTCCAAAAATGTCGGAGGTCTTCAACCACCCCAACATAACCCTCATGACCTACTCCGAAATCACAAACATTGAGGGCTCTGTGGGCAACTTCAAGGTCTTTGGCATAAGGAAGGCCAGGTTCGTAGATGAGAAGCTCTGCAAGGGTTGCATCAATGAGTGCGCTGGGGTCTGCCCTATAGAAGTTCCCAGCGAGTACGATTTTGGAATCGGGAAGAGAAAAGCCATCTACGTGCCCTACCCCCAGGCCGTGCCTCTCTCAGCCTGCGTGGATCCCAAAGCCTGCATAGGCTGTGCCAGGTGCGTCGAGGCATGCCCTGCCAAGGCGGTCAGCTTCGAACAGAAGCCCCAGGGGTTCAACTTCATCGTGGGAGCCATCATCGTAGCTACGGGATGGCAGCCATTCGACGCCACCAGGAAAGAGGAGTACGGCTTTGGCAGGTACAGGGACGTCATAACCAGCCTCCAGCTGGAGAGGATGCTCAATGCAGCAGGCCCCACCAGGGGAGAGGTCGTAAGGCCCTCTACGGGCCAGATAGCTAAGTCCATAGCCTTCCTCCAGTGCGTGGGCTCCAGGGATGCCACAGTCGGCAACATGTACTGCTCCAGGGTCTGCTGCATGGCTTCCTTAAAGAACGCCCAGCTGGTCAAGGAGAGATACCCCGATACTGAAATTGCCATCTATTACATAGATATCAGGGCGTGCGGCGAGGGATATGAGGAGTTCTACATAAGAGCTCAGAAGCTTGGCATCAACTTCGTCAGGGCCAGGGTCTCTAGGATCGACCAGGAGGATGATGATATCTATGTGGTGTACGAGGACACCGCCACTAGCGAGGTCCGAAGGATCAAATACGATATGGCCGTCCTCTCAGTGGGCCTGGAGCCCGACCAGTCGGCGATCACGATAGGAAACCTCCTTGGCCTGGGCAGGAGGACGGACAGGTTCTTTGAGATCGCTCACCCCAAGATGAGGCCGGTGGAGGCCCATATAGATGGCATCTTCATTGCAGGCTGCGCTTCTGGTCCAAAAGAGATCCAGGCATC
>DAXJ01000027.1 GCA_002506335.1 Methanosaeta sp. UBA114 | reverse complement strand
AGAGGGCCAAGCGGACCTTGGCCAACATCCCCAGCTGCCCGGCTTGCGACTGCATCGAAGAGGCCGCGGCCTGCGATGCCAGGCTAGGCTCCAAGTCCTCAGGCCCCCGTTATAAATCCCGACATGCCCTTGGTAAAATTCGGAGGAAAAGTCCCTCCAAATTCGAGGGTTCCGTTGAAGGCCTGAAGACGATCTCAATTTAGAAAAACTTTCGTACAATATTTTCCAAATTTGTAATCTTTAACCTAAATTGCCCGGTGAAGTCGGGCCAAAAAGCCTATATCCGATAGCATCGAAATGGCGAAGGTTCCGCCGATACGCTGACTATGAGGCAAAGGGTACCACGAATAGATAATCCCCACAAACCTTTATCAGCTATTAAACCAATATTAAAGGATCGGCACTGCCCACTAAAGCAGGAGGTGTTTACTTGCCATACGAGAGCATAAGCGAGTTACCAAAAAGCGTGCGTAACCTTCCCAGGCACGCCAAGACCATCTACATGAAGGCCTTCAACAGCGCATGGAGTGCGGATGGGACCGGCGATGATTCAGCCCGGGATAAGGCTGCCCACGAGGCCGCCTGGGAGACTGTGAAGTCCGAATATGAGAAGGACAAGACAGGAGAATGGGTAAAGATCGGTGAGGCGAGATCCGCGGCTTCGCGCCACCTTCAGAGGCACAGAAGGAGATGATGAGTGAAAAGAATACTCTTCGAGTTGCTGATGAGGCTCCCGGCAGAAAATTACGCTGCGGCCCCCTCAGCAACTTACGTCTCTTCTAAGCATGTTTCAAAAAACATATTAGTTCTGGAATGATCCATGGTATTAATCATGGCATATCAACCCGTATCAACAGCAAGCCATTAATAAACCCCGATCAATACAACCCGGATTAATATGTGGTTTATAATATCAAGGATATTTTACTAAGATATTGCTGCTAAAGCCCTTCGAGGAAAATAATACAACAGCTCCTGACCCAACATCACATCTCCGTAGGACCCATCATGAAAGCGGCGGGAGCTGGATGTGGTAGGGCAGGCTTGATAAGGTAGCAGGCCCCGCCCATATGAGACCCACCTTATTAGGGAGATAAGATGAATCTACCTGCCGGGGTATTGGCTTATTTGAGACGCCCTAGGAATGATTCTCTACTGGTATGATGGCTTGAATAAGTGAATAAAGTGAATACTAGACCCGTGACCATGGTTTTCACGCAGCCCTGGTAGAAGAATCATAGAATTTCCCCGAAGAGGAGAGTGTGCAGCCCGTGCGGAGACTGAGAACGTCCATCGCCTTCAGGAGCGCCATCAAAAACATGGCGTGTACCCTTTTGGCCTAAAAAGGTGGGATGAGAAGTCATCAAAGAATAAAAGATGAACTTTGGTAATAGAAGAGGAAGTCCCAGGAAGGAAAGTAACAGTATCCGACTCCCCCGTGCCAGCCTGCAGGCCTAAAGAGCCCAAGCTATATTCCGTACTTCAGATAAGCGATAAACCCTTTTGAGAGGATTCATGAAGGGTTCATAAGCATAGAGCGACACCTAAGCCAGCATCCCAACCACCAATCCACGTCATGCTATCAAATCGACGTTATTCTGTCAAACCACACGCGACCAAACAAGCGCATGGCTACTGTAAAATCTGCCATTTTAAAAAAAACCGATGAAGAAGAAAAGGGGACCCCAGCACCGCAGGGAAGGAGGAAGGATATGGTGGCAGGGAGTACCAGAAGGTATGATGGCAAACGAGGACTTCCTGGCTGGCTGTTATCTCCATTATGGCATACCTTAACGTTTGGGCAACGATAACGTGGTGCCCTCAGGTGATAATAAAGGTGTTTGAGACAGGAGAATACTGGTTCCCAAGTTTTCGTAACTTTTATGGACTATGGCGACGTAAAGGATCACCCCGGTTGGAGAGACCCCAAAGGAAAACGCCACCCAACGCCTCTAATTCCAGGAACGCTTCGGCGGGTAATGGGATTACAGGAGGGTACCCTTGGTGAAGCTTGGGTTGCTCTATAAAGGGGGCACTCTCCTTACGGCCTATTGAGTAGACCCTTTTAGGCGATTAATCATCAGATCTAGGATGCTATAAGCTTGTTTATGAAAGTTTAGGATGGTTTCATAAATCCTTGTCTGCGGGTGAGCAAGGCTGTAGATCTATTCATGGCTTACCCAACCTTTGCCAAATCGCTGGCAGCGTGGCACTTAAAGGCGATTTTACACACATACCTTATTCAGAGCTGAGCTAGGGTAAGTTTTTTTTATTCAGGGGCCGATGATGAAGCGATCCGTCATATCAAACAAGGCCACCTTCGAGGCAGAGGACCGGCATCTGGAGCAGTTCGTTATCAAGCAAAGTATCTCCATTGAGAGACGTGGGGAGGTCTACATATGGAGCGAGGAATGGAACGAATACATCGATTTCACTCCAGGATGGGAAGTCACCCGCCTTGGCCATGCCCACCCGGCCATCAACCAGGACCATCTGTATCATGAGAGGGTGATAATAAAGAACCCTAACTCAGGGCGTTCCTACTCGCCTGCCAGGGCTCGTCTCCTCAACCCCATGGTGAAGATCCTGCCCCCAAACATCACCAGGGTCTTCTCTGCTAACAACGGAGCCGAGGCCAACAATGATGCCATAAATCTGGCCAGGAAGCATTGGCAGGACAGATATTATGTCGATGAATCTGAGCTCCCACGAGCACACCATAGGGGCCGCCTCAGCCACAGGCCAGGCCAAGCACATGGAGAGTTATCATCCCCTCGTACCCGATTTCATGTTTATTCATTACAACGATATCGAGGCCATGAAGAGCGCCCTGGATGAAAGAGCTGCAGCTGTCACCCCCCCTGGAACCCATTCAGTGAGAAGGAGGCATTAATCTTCCCCCAAAGGGCTATCTAGCTGGGTTAAATGAGTTAGTGCCAAGAGAACAGAAGTCACCTTATAATGGATGAGCTCTAGACTGGGTTCTACAGAACGGGCCCCGTCTTCGTCAACGGCTCTGCGGCGTTGAGCCGGGCTTCATGGCCAAGGGATTACAGGAAGATTTCCCTCTGACGCCTTTGCATTCCTGAAATGAAGCACCAACTTTTTGGGATCTGAACCGTCTAAATTGCATGGCTTTCGCGCTCTCAAGCACGCAAAAACAAGGCCAGTGACATAGCTAAATGCTTCAAGTTTTAGCGAGACGCAAAAATCTCAAGCGTATCATCCCAGAAAAATATTAGGCAAAATATCGTTCCTTCTTAAAAGGGAAGCTTGGTTTCCGCTCCCTGCATCTCGTAGTACCCCTCCAATGCAAAAGAATAGTTATTTATTGTGGCTCTGCTCAGATGCCAATTCATTGAAGAATCCCTAAATTAGATGGCATCTGAGGTTGAAGGTTCTGTTTTTTTGAGATGACTACATGTATATTTTAATATATTCAGTATAGATTTCTATGGTGGAAACACTTCAACCCTCGTCTTCAAGAGATCTCTTGAACTTTTTCAGGGCTATATCAGAGAGGAGTTCTGGCTGTTTTCTATAGTCCACTTAGGTCTTTCCAATCTTTCATCCTGGAGGCTTTTTTACGTTGGGTAGCACAGCCTTGTTCCCCGACCCTCATGAACGGCATACTTTTAGCCGATCACGGGACGATTTTGAGGATGCCTTTTAATAAAGAGCTCCCCAAAAAACTCCTCCTGCTCCAGCCACACCGTCTTCCGCTGAGCCATAAAGAGCAGAGAAACGTAGTTCAAGACGTCCTTATCCCTGTTGACCTCCTGGAAGGTGGCCACCTCCTTGGTCACAAAGACATCGTCAACTATCGCCTCCAGGATCTTTATCCTATCCTCGATCCCCTCCTCGTGGGATAGATCCAGACGCTTTTCGGATGGAGACTGCGGCAACATCTCCCTTATGGCCTTCCTCCTTCCCACCACCTCCGCCTTCTTGAGCTCAGAGATTAACTCTTCAAGAGTGACTGGCCTCTTGGTCTTCCTCCTGATGGGCTGGGCTGGAAGCTCCCTGACTTTATCTTGATCCTCTTCAGGATCGGATAGGGGCTCAGGCTCAGGCTCAGGCTCGACCTCCCTAAACCATTCCATGGCATCGGATTTCATCCTGAGGAGGATGCTAGCGTACAAAAGGGTCCTGGCGGGAATCCTTAGGTCTCTCCGCTCCAGTGAGTCTATGTAGGCCAGGAACTTCTCAGTGATCCTGGCTATGTCTATGTCCCAGGGATCTATATCGCCTCTTTTGGCCAGCTCCACCAAAACTTCAGCAGGATCGCCAAGGCCCAGGTTCGGGGTAATATCAGACAATGAAGTGGGGCCAATCACGGGATTTACAGGCAGACCTAGCCGGGGGTCTGAGCGCCTATCTGACGTCGAACTTGATGGTTGATTCGATGGATGGTTTGGCGATGATCTTGATTGCGGATCTGCCGACGGATCTAGTGAGTCTTCTCTCAAATTGACCTCTTGATTTATATTAACATTAAATCAGCTCAGGCAGATGCCTGTGGCGCTGGAGATATTGTTCTCCTGCATGGTCACACCTATGGTATACTTGGCCTGCTGAATCATAGGCTTTCTCAAGGAGACTACAATAAATTGGGCGTTCTTGGATATCTTTTTTATTAGCTTGGCCACCCTCTCGGCGTTGACCCCGTCCAGGAACATATCTATCTCATCCATGGCATAGAAGGGGGCAGGCTTGTGCTTCTGTATGGCAAAGATGAAGCTTAGAGCCGTGAGGCTCTTCTCGCCTCCCGACATGGCCTCCAATCTGTGGAAAGGTTTGCCTGCCGGCCTGGCGCGGATGGTCATGCCTCCACTCAGGGGGTCCTCGGGATTCTCCAGGATGAGATCGCCATCGCCGTTGGAGAGTTCCTTGAAAATCTCCTTGAAGTTCTTATTGATTTCCTCAAAGGAGACCATGAAGGACTCTTTTTTAAGCTGCTCATACCGGTCCAGCTTATCTATGATGGCTTCCCTCTCGTTGTGGAGGGTCTCTCTCCTGGTCTGGAGGTTCTTCATCCGGTTATCCACCTTATCGTACTCCCCTATTGCCAGCATATTGACGGGCTCCAGGTTCTTCATGGCCTGCTCAGTGGCCCTGATCCTTCCTGCAACTATATCGCTTTGAGGAGGCTCCTGGTTGGGATCCACGCCGCAAGCCTCTATCTCAGCTCTAAGACATTGTACCTCGGCCCGGATCTCCGCAGAGGCAGCCTCGACAGCCATGAGCCTGGCCCCGTCCCGGTCCCTATCCCTCTCGGCCTGATCCACATCCCTCTGGGCGGAGAGAATTCCTTCCACAATTTGACTTTTAGCGCCCTTGAGGCCATGAAGCTCAGTATCGATCTCCTTGGCCTTGATCTCACAGGCCTTGATCTCCGCCTTGAGATTGAGTATGTTGGTCGCAGAGCTCTTCTTGCGCTCAATGGCCTCTGCCTTCTGTGACTCCAGGTTCTCCCTCCTCTTGGCCAATTCCCTCTGCTTCTCCGAGTTGCTCTCGGAGATTATGCCGTACTTCAGTATCTCTGCGTCGATTTCAGAGGTCCTCTCCTTGAGTCTTTTGATCTCGGATTCGGCAGCCTCCGCCTTAGCTATGAGCTCCGGTATATCTGATCCTGCCAGAGCTTTTTCTAGCTGTGCAATCTTCAACTGGGCCTGTGCCAGATCCTCCTCGAACTTCTGAATATCCCCTTCTAGGAGATCCAGCCGTTCCCTGGCATCTTTGGCACCGGCCTCTATCTGGGCCAGGCGGTCCTTCTTATCCTTGATAGCTTTCTCCGACCTAGGCTCGGAAGCCTGGAGCTCATCGAGCCTGAAGGTCTTCTTGGAGATGGCCTTGTCCAGCGCCTCAATCTCCTTGCTGAGCTTGGAGATCTCCCCCTCAATCTCATCGAGCGTGTCCAGCCTGGAGCTCCTCTCGGCCTCAGCCTTGGAAATCCCCCCTGAAAGCTCCAGAAGCTTGTTGCCCTCATCGGCGGCGAACTTGAGCCTGGATTTGTAGTGGCCTCCGGTCATGGCTCCGCTCTTCTCCACCAGGTCTCCCTCGAGGGTTACCATGCGGTATCTACCCATGAGCTGCCTTGCAGTGGATATGTCCTCCACAACCAGGGTGTCCCTGAAGACGTGCCAGAAGGCTGAGAAGAATTTAGGGTTGAAATCTATCAGGTTCAGCGCGTAATCCACGACCCCTGACCGGTTGGGCTTGGGTGGCAGGCTCCCTGATTCCATCTTGTTCAGGGGAAGGAAGGTTGCACGGCCGGCCTGGGTTCTCTTGAGGTAGTCTATGGCCACGGAGGCGTCTTGATCAGTATCCGCCACCACCGACTGGAGCCTGGCCCCTGCCGCCACCTCCAGAGCTGTAGAGTACCTGGGGCTGACGTTGCCAAGCTCGGATATGGTGCCGAAGAGCCCGGTGAGCATCTGCCGTTTCATGGCGGACCTGATGGAGTCCACGGCACGGCTGTAACCTGACCTATCATCGATGGACCTGAGGCGGGCATCCACTTTGGCATATTCTCCCTGGAGCCTCTGGAGCTCTCTATCCGTGTCAACCATCTCCCTTCTTATGCGGAGCCTGGCGCGCTCCATGTCATCCCTATCTTTCTCCATCTCCAGGGCCCGGCCGTTGAGCTCTGCAAGCTCGGTCTTGAACTGCTCAGCCTCTTCGTCCATACCCTCTAGGGAGGTGGTGATCTCTGAGATGGCCGCCGCAAGCTCCTCGCGCTCGGAGGTAGATCTCCTAACCAGGTCCAGCAGCCGGTCCCTCTCCCTCACTAGATCCCCGAGGCTCCCCTTGGCATCCTCCCTAAGCTTTATGGCCAGAGAAAGCTCATCCCTTAGCTGGGAGTACTGAGCATCAGCCTCGAAGATCCTGGTTCTGGCCGCGGACAGGGCGCCTTCCTGGTCCTCTAACTCGCCCTTAAGGCTGGCACCACGGATGCTCCCATCCCTGATCTTCTCAGAATTCTCCTGTTCCTCCTGCTGGAGCTTGTTCTGCTGTATAAAGCAGGCTTTGAGCTGATCATCGGCCGATGCCAGGGCATTCTCTGCCATCTCAGCCCTTCCCTCATCCCTAGCCACCTCACCTTTGAGCTCTACGATCCTACGCCTTACCTGGACATCCTCGTCCTCGCCTTTTTTATTGATCTCGGAGTTAAGGCCCTTCAAGCGCGCCTCCAGGGAGGAGAGCTCAGCCTTCCGGGCCTGGGATCTGGAATTAAACTTCATGACCTGGTTTGCGAGGTCGACCTTCCCGGAGTCCAGGGCTGCCATCTTATCCGATGATTCCTTTAGCTTGGCCAACAGCAGTGACGCCTCCAGCCGCCTCAACTCGTCACGGTAGGCCTCGTATGCCAGGGCCTTATCCCTCTCCACCAGGAGCTTGGAGAGATGGGACCCGACCTCCTCCAGGATGATATCTATGCGCCCTATCCGCTCCCTGACGATGTCGAGCTCCTCCAGGGATTTTCTCTTCTTTTCGTCGAACTCGGCAACTCCGGCGATCTCATCTACGATCTTTCGCCGCTCGGTAGGGGACATCTCTATTATCCTGGTCACATCACCCTGCATGACCACGTTGTAGCTCTCTGGGGAGATACCGGCCTTTCCCAGGTGATCCTGGAGTTCGCCGTAGCTGCAGGGCTTGCCACAAAAATAGTAGGAGGATACGGCCTTGCCCTTGTGGAGCTTTATTTTCCGGGTGATCTCCACCGTGTCCAAGTCTGCGGGAACGATCCGGCTGGTGTTATCCAAACGAACCGTCACCTGGGTGAAGTCGGGGTTCTTGCCATTCTCTCCCTTGTATATGAGATCTGGAAGCTTCTCAGCTCTCATAGCCCTGGAGCTGGAGAGGCAGAGGGAAAAGAGAAGAGCATCTATGATATTGGACTTGCCGCTACCGTTGGGCCCTGTGACCACGGTAAAATCATTGCGCAGGGATATCTGGACCCGTTTTCCGAAGGACTTGAAGTTCCTGAGATCGACTTCCTTAATATGCAAAAGCTGCCTCCCTAGGGCTGGGAGATGGCAATCGGACAAGATCGCCCATATTGACCCCCTTCAAAGTGTGCGGCTATGCCTCCCAGTATTATAAAGCTATCCGGCTCGAGGCGTCCCGGACTTCTGCGTCGCCATCCGGCCTTGGCAGCCCTGGTAGATAGTCCTTTCCAGAAGTATCATTCCTGCTCCTGACCGGCGCCATCCTATTATTCCCCTTCACCTTTAGCGCCTTTGTCAGGGCATCCGTTATCTTCTAAAGGGATACGTTACCAATTTCTAACTCGGTTAGGCATTCTTGTATATATATGTAGCATTTCCCCCCATTTTCCTCAGCATACCAAGCAGGTATTATCCACATTCCCCTTAAATCTTTGTCTTTTAGCCCCTATGGCGTCTTAGATCTGTGCCCTATTGATCTTTGTCCATTCATGCAGAGGAGAATAATATAGGTAAGAGGATTGGGTCCAACGTGGCAAACACCGACCGTCACCTGGGAGTGGGATAGATGAACGGTAGATGGAATACACTGGAGGAGTTGGTTTTATAATTCAGGCGGCCTTTATCAGTCTAACCTAAAGGAGACGGACCTGCTATGGTTAACATCAAGGACACTCCTGCAGAGGTAAGGTGGGAGCTCGTCACCAGATCGGCCACTGTCTCCCATATAAATTACGACACGCTCTATAGAGTAGCTTTCGAAGACCAGATCGACGATCTAGAGAGTATGTTCTAGTCTGAGGACGGAATAGGGACCAAGAAGATAGCAGATGCTCTGGGTCTTCTGGTAAAGGATGCCGTAGAGACGAACCGCACCTACAGCATAGTTGCAGAGATCCTTCTGGATCCCGAGTTCAAGCTCTCTGTGGTGGAATCAACGCCTGACTTGGTGAGGGGCAAGGTGATCGAGTGCCCCATGCTTAACAGGATCAAGGAGATGAACTGGGTTACTGGTGGGTCCCCTGACCACTGCGACGTCTTCTGCTCTAAAGCTATCCGGAATCTGAACCAGAGGTTTAACCTGAATTTCATCAAGAGGATGTGCACCGGTGATGCTTCTTGCGAGTACGTCATTGGGCCTGACAATGAATCATAGCGGTCATGGTTTGAGGAATAAAGCCAAGAAGGCCGACCTATTTGCTTTTATCGATGCCCACACTCGGAGTCATATAGATACTGCATACTACCACGTACTGCCTCAACAGAATACGCATCGCAATGGGGCCATTCAGCGGTTTTGTAGCGGCTGTGCAGGTCTGAATGGTCAGCTTTGATTAGCCGATCTTTTGGAACTGTATCCCAAAGAGGTGGGAACCCACCGGAAAAGGCCAATTCAATAATGAACATCGTTCTTAAGGCCAACCGCTCTGAGATGGTCATCATGAAGCACATGTTCCAGCGAGGGGGGGAGCTATCTGCTTCACCAGAAGGTAGAGGAGGCATTCAGGACACAGATATCGCCCATAGTCTACGAGGTAGTGGCAAACGGATCAGCTGACGGATTTTTTCATGCGGAATACCCCGAAGAGTCCTTTAAGTTCCTGATAGAGGGACGGTTGGCCTCGGCCCTCTATCATTCCTACTACTTCTCCGGGGAATCTAACCACCAAGAAGTAACCCACGTAGCCCTGGATACGATCGCATCCCTGGTGCTTGGGGTCGGAGATTATCGGTTCCACCTGGAGATGTGATAGTGCTTATGGCTATAAGCGGGATCTCTCTATAGATATCTGTTTGATCGACCATCAATCAGTAAAGCAATAGAGGATGGCAGGATACGATGACTATAAGGAATTGTATGAGAAAGGTATTAATTAAGGGGTGATGCGCGTAGAACCAAAAGGAGAAATAGAATCGCCATCATCCACCTCGATGGATGGACAGGGACTGTCAGAGGGCGCATTTACCAGCAAAAAGTTATCACATGAGAGATTGAAATTCAACCTCTGTATAGATGCCCTAGCCTTTTTGGCCTTCGCAATATCGGAATCCTCATGGGTGGCCCTTATAAATACACCTACTGCAGATTATTACTCCGGGTCAGATCTGTTGAACAGATAGACCCTCCTGGGCCTGACTCGCTACAAGTGGGCGCACCTTCACAATCATATCAGCACAGTCCTTAGTAGCGCTGGTAGCGATCCGTTTAGCCATGCAAATGCAACGAATTTCTCGGATTTACTTTAAAGATAATGGATCTGGTGCAGTCGTTAAAGGTATATGGAGAAGATAGCGGTGAGGCCTCACTCCAACGTATACCCCCGCGGATCGCCGGGATTCTCGACAACCCAATCAGCAGGTTTACGCGTAGCCTGCGCCAAATTTTAGCAGGATATGTCAAAGAAAGCACCGTTTCTGGACCTGAGGTCCGAGCCTGTAGCGTTGTTCCTGGCTATGGAGGAGATGGCGGGTCGAAATGGGAAGGCCATCTTAGTCGATGTCCAGGATGAGATGCGCGATATGTCGAGGCAAAAGAGCGAAAAGGCGGTGCTTTGGTCTCGCACCGTCTTCCATAAAACTCAGCCGGATAAGAGAGGCATTCTTGAGAAGATTGATTTTACCCGGGTCTTCCACATGTTCCACGAGGTCCATGATAAAGAAAGGTTCCTGAGAGAGGGCGCCTCGCTACTCAAACCTGATGAGAAGTTCTTGATTGTCGAGCCTAATTTCCATGTATCGAAATCACAGTCGCGGATACCATCAAGATCGCCCAATCAGGCATAAAGCCCAACTTCGAGCCAAAGATCTTCTTCAGCAGGGCAGTGCTCCTGGGGACGGCTTCCACTAAAGATCTAATCTCGTAAACCCGGGAGCCAAACCTTTTTCATCAGGCACCGGGTAGATCTACCTATGTTCCAACCAGAGGAGGAATCCGTGGTTTTAGGGATCGCTCGCAGCTTCTTTGATCTTCCCTCAGAGGTCATGATGGAGATCGGAGAAACCGCTAAAAAGGCGCTCTTCGAGCCAGGAATAGAAAGCGAAGAAGCAGCTGTCGCTAGTCTCAAGGCAGCCTTGAAAGATATGCCACCGGAGCATGCCTTTATCGCTGGCATATTTGTCTCGGGACTTTTAAGGTGCAACCTGTCTCAGCAGATGCAGCAGCAGTTAGAGCAGGCCATGGCAGAAGGAGTTCAGGAGCCAGATACCAAAGAGGAGTAAGAGCTGAATTATGGGCGAGGGGCTAATGAGGAAGAGAACTGAGGACTCAGAATTGGAGGTTCAGAGCTGAAGGCTCCCTGCCCGGCGCAGCAATGGCATAGTATTAGCAATAGCATATCACCAATCCTAGAAATCCTGGAGGATATATTAGAATGGAGAGGGCTTTATTGATCATCGATGTGCAGAATGAGTAGTTTACCGGCAAGCTTCCCATCACCTATCCTCCAGGAAGCCTAAAGAATATTCCCAGGGCAAGGGATGCAGTCGCCAATCAAGGCATTCCATTAATCATCGTTCAGCACGCTGCACCCCAGGATAACTCATCCACATTCAAAAGGGGAAGCGATGAATGGAAGATTCACCCAGAGGTGGCATCCCGCCATTACGATCGCCTTGTCGAGAAGAGCCTGCCAGGAAGCTTTACGGGCACAGGATTGTAGCCGCTGCTCAGAGACGCCGATGTAGATACGGTAACCACCGCTGGATACGTGGCCTAAATGTGCTGCGATACCACCGCCAGACAGGCATTCCACCGCGGTTTCTCAGTGTAGTTTCTATCCGACGCCACAAGAACGCTGATTGCAGCCAACAAGACAGGGAAAGTGACCGATGAGGAGCTTCACATGGCTGTGCTCGTGACCCATGGGATGAAGTTCAGCAACGTTATCAGAACCGAGGATGGGATAAATCACATCAATGGATAGCATTAAAGATATATCCCCAGATAGATCGTCTGAGAGAGATAATATCCAAGACGAGATGCGTTAAAAACGGGATAGAGTTCTTTAGCCATCAGTAGCTCAATGGTTTGGCGCCAGTGATGCGGTTGTGCCTTATGATCTCAATGGAAATATCATCAATCTTATTCTTCCCTCTAAGCCCTTTGAAGGCTTAAGCCCGGTACATGCTCATCGATGACAGGTTCGATCTGAGGGATTTTGGGGTGAAAGGCAAGGCCATCCATACGCCCGGTCATACCCCTAGCTCCATCTCAGTTATATTGGACAGCGGCGGAGTCATCATCGGCGGGGGATCTAGTATAGGGTGCACCCATCAATTGCCTATGTTTGCCAGGGACTTCCCTAGGGCTAAAGAAAGCCTTAGGTGGGTGGCGAGCTTTGAGCCCACGAAGATATACTCCGCTCATGGAGGGTTCTTGGAGCCTGAAATGGTCGGGAAGATGTTGAAGTAAAAGTTAATGCTTATAAAGCGCCAATCAAGCCATTATAACTATTGACATAGCATGATTTAGGTGAGCTCTAAACTCAAAACCGATTTATGCAGGCTTGGATAAAAGCGAGCAGAGAGGAAGCGGTAAAGATGGGTGCAAAGCCACACAATCAGGCACCCAAGGAGGGAAAAGAATGCGCTCTAACCCATAGCGACACAAGCGATTGGAGGAAAGACCTAGAGAGAATGGTGAGCTTATGAAGCGCTTAGCCAAGATATAGGGATTAAATCCACGGACCATAAGCGTTTCTTCCAAGCCAGTGCTCTATCTCCCCGGTAGTGCACTTGTATTCAGCTATTCTTCGCACCACTTCGACTATCTTCTCTTGGTCGGAGCCATTCAATACGAGGCTTGTTTTCTGTGTTTCCAGCGGGAAACCCCTTAAAGTAATCAGGAAGTAAGGCTTTGGAAGATACGATCGTTTTGGCCATAATCACTATCCTCCTAGGAAGCCCTCGAAAGAACGGCGGCACTGTAATCCGTGCCCGAGAAGCAGAGCGGGAGCTGATGAAACAGAGAATCCAAACAGAGGTCGTTCTCTTGAAGGACCTACGTTCAGAGGCTGCCAAGCCTGATATTACTGCAAGAAGAACAATGTAGCGGTCTGTGCTGTAAAAGACGATATGCAACCGGTCCATCAAACAATGCAGGAATCAGACGGGCTCATCATCGCTACACCTATTTACTTTGCCGGTATCACTGCCCAGACAAAAGCATGGCTCGATCGGATCTTCTCGTATATCGGCATGGACTTGAGCCCTAAACTACCGAGATCAAAGAAGGCCTCGTTTATCTTCACTCAGAACCAGACGAATGCGGTGCTCTTCCATGTCCCCATAGCAACTTTCATGAAGATGGTAGGGCTGACCGGGCTGCCTGTGAAGGATTACCTCCTAGCCTATGACCTTGATGCCGGGATCAAAACGCCTATGATAAGTAATGAGGGAGTTCATGGAGAAGGCGTATTGGATGGGAAATGTGCTGCTATGATGAGATACAAGCATCTTAATAGGATATTAAAACTATACCGTTGAACTCCCGCCTATTCGAGTTGCGCTCCTAGGATGACGGGTGTGCTCAATAGCCTCACGAACTGCTCCTAACCCATCTTCGGGGAATATCACCTAAAGGGCAGACAATTGATGGTGCCGAGTTTAACCCACGGAGCCATCATGATTGCATCGTTGTACTAAAGCTTCATGGTAGAATCTTTTGTGATTAAGTAGCTATATAGCTCTAGAATAGACGATAGAAGATAGAATAATCATCGACCAGTATACGACCCCGCGATAAGCCACGGAAGGCCTGTCATAAAATGAACGAGGGTGCCTGTAGAGATTACCCTGGGATCTTTTGCAAGTGGCATGGAGATCGATGAGGTATCCAATGAATGTGATCTTCAGAGAGGACATCCTTGCAGCGATAGATTACGCAGCATGGATAACTGCGAAGGAAGAGATTCGCACCTACGCCTGACCCCAGGTTTCTGTTGAACGCCAATATCCCTCGATCGGTTGCCGGCGTAATGAGAACATTTGGCTTCGACGTAGAAGATCTCAGAGATACCATCCATTAAGCGTATACTAATAAAATTATTTTTAATATGTTTAATTAATAATATACTTTGAAGTTAATAGAGTCAAACATCCCACCGCAAGAGCCAATAACAAGTAAACCAAGGGCAGATTTGCGTAAAACATTTAACGGAGTTATATACATCCTGATAGTTGGCTACCGTGGGTCAGATGTGCTTAGAATCCATGGATCTAAATCTACAGCCCACAGGCTGCATTTAGAGTTATGCGAATCGGGCGCTTATGGTGAAATCTTCAACGTTCTTCACCCCGTTGGTCATGAATTAAATAAATTAGGTATTAGTCTTTGTAGCGTCGATACTAAGCCAATTCCTACAAATCGGCAATGGTGAGACCGGATATAATACAAATAGATCCAGGCCCCATTTTTCTACTATGGATAGATTTAAAATAAAATTGCCTCATGGTGGAGCCACTACACAATCTGAAGCTATTATTGCGGATGCCGGCTTTGATACCAAAGAGATACGAGAATATGATTAAAAAAGAGGAACAAATGGGGTGACCCAAGTTAATATCAGGATTATAAAGGAAAAGAAATCTGAAAGGATAATTGAACTCGATAAAGGGCTTTTTAAGAAGCGAAGATCAATTGGACATTTTTTCAGCCCTATAGAGGCGTATAAAAAGATTTACCCAAGGCATGAACAAATAGAGGATTCTTACCTAGGACTGGTACAGATGGCGTGTGTTCTTGTTATCTGATAGAAGGTTTTTGGATGACATCGCTGCAAATTTTAAGTGTTTATGGAACCGATTAAGCTATCGATTCCACCACTTTCCTGCTCCTAGCCGGCGCAATCTCCCCATCCTTTTGCGCCCTCCGTGCCTTCATGGCCTCCACGAACCCCAGAAATGGTGGCGAAGGCCTTCCCGGCCGGGACTTCATCTCCGGATGGAACTGCGACCCCCAGAAGAACGGATGCCCAGGAATTTCCGCAATCTCCATGAGGTCCCCGTTGGTCCCTGAAAAGACCATGCCCTTATCCTCGATGGCCTTGATATACTGAGGATTGACCTCATACCTATGCCTGTGACGCTCGACGACATCGTCAGCCCCATAGATCTTGTGGGACAGGGTGCCTTCCTTCAGGTGGGCGGGGTAATCCCCAAGCCTCATCGTCGCCCCCATCTGTCTTATCTTCTCCTGCTCGGGCAGAATGGCAATGAGGGGGTAAGGCGTCGACCCAAACTCCGTGCTGCTGGCCCCTTCCATGCCACAGACGTTCCTGGCAAACTCGATAACCGCAAGCTGCATCCCGAAGCATATGCCGAGGAAGGGTATCTTCCGCTCCCTGGCATATTGGATAGCTTTTATCTTGCCCTCGGTCCCCCTGGAGCCAAAGCCTCCGGGAACCAGAATCCCATCGGCGTCCTTCAGAAGGATCTCTGGGGCGCCACCAGCCTCAAGCTCCTCGGAATCCACCCACATGATCTCGGGCTTCACACTGGCCTCAATTCCGGCATGTTTGAGCGATTCTCTGATGGAGAGGTAGGCATCCTCCATGGGATCGGCACACTGGGATCCCACTGTGTACTTTCCGACAATGGCCACGGTGACCGTTCCTTGGGTCTGATCTATCTTCTTCACAAAGGAGTCCCAATCCTTTCTCTCATCCAGGGGGAAAAGCCTCATGGCCTCCATGATGTACTTGGTTGTGCCCTCGGACTCGAGCTGAGATGGAACTTTGTAGAGGTCCTCGGAATTGTGGGCGCTTATGACCGCCTCCACCGGCACGTCGCAGAAATGGGAGATCTTGTGCTTGGTCTCCCCCAGGAGGGGCTTCTCGCAGCGAACGACGATCATGTCGGGCTGGAGCCCAAGCTCCCTCATCTCCTTGACACTGTGCTGGGTGGGCTTGGTCTTCTGCTCGCCGTCCATGGTAGAGGGGGCCAGTGTGACGTGAACGAAGAAGATGTTGCCGGATTCTTCGTACTTGAGCTGGCGCATTGCCTCCAGGAAGGGCATGGACTCTATATCCCCGACGGTGCCACCGACCTCCACCAGACATATCTCGCAGCCTCCGGTGCGAGAGGACTGACGTATGCGCCTCTTGATTTCTTCGGTTACGTGAGGGATGATCTGGACGGTCTTGCCCAGATACTCGCCCCTTCTTTCTTTTTCTATGACGGTACTGTAGATCTTACCTGTGGTGATGTTGTGGTCCCGGGTCAGCTCCACGTCCAGAAACCTTTCATAATTGCCCAGGTCCAGGTCCACCTCGCCGCCATCTTTCAGTACGAAGACCTCGCCGTGTTGGAATGGGCTCATGAGGCCCGCATCTATGTTGATGTAAGGGTCTATCTTTATGGCCGTTACTTTATAGCCTCTGTTCATGAGCAGACGGCCGATGGAGGCAGCAGTTACGCCCTTGCCAAGCCCGCTCATCACGCCACCTGTAACGATTATGTACCTCAAGGAGATCACGCCTTCAGAAGCGTTGCCGCCCCATATATGATAAGGGTGACGATTAGAATCGACGACACCAGGGCCCCCAGAAGCTCAGGAACCACTGATGCATAAAAGGTCAGCATCAGGGATGCTATCAGGGATATAAAGAGGATGGAAGGAACTGTCAGGAGGAGACATCCGTGACCTAAGGAGGAGGGGATTAGGAAAAACCTGCCCTTCTCAGGGGGATCGTAGTAGGACTCCTGGTATTGGGATCGGTATTGGGTGTCTGAAGCTTCAACGGATCTCTCTTCGGAACCCCTGTGATCCCCACTCTGACCATCTCTATAATAATCACCTCTACTTTCGTTTCTGTAATCCTCGTTGCCCTCACTCCCATCCTGGCGATGGCCCCGGGATCTGCTTCTATCCCTCAGATTTTCCCCATCTTCGTATCCATCCTGGCTGTAGCTATCGCCAAATCTGCCATCTTTGCCATTATTTTCCTCATAGACCCGGCCGTTCCTCCAGTAGGCCTCCCTTTTGGCCCTAAGAGCCCTGGACCTGGCAGTATAAGATGGCCTCTGGATTTCCTGCGGGTCTAAACCTCCCTCAGCCTCGCAATCCTCTTCATCGGGGTCCTCTCGGTAGCATGGGACGTACTCGGGTTGAGATTCACGGTCCTCGTCCGGTACATAGACTTCAACAGCATCATCAGTTTCGGGGTCGTCGTACGCCTCTGTACTCTCCTCTGCCTGCTTATCAGCCGCCTCAAACGCCTGGGACGCATCTCCCTCATCGTCCCTAATCATGTTGAAAGGAATCTTCAGCGTCTTTTCCTCACATTTCACCGAAAGATAGCCTTCCAGCCTGTCGACGCCACCAGGCATCCTAGCCAGGATCGGAACGACCTTTTCACTGGTCAGGTAGTGATCGGCCTCCTTTATGCGCACGGCCTTCTTCAAGGACCGATTGGTCTCCAGGTAGATATTGGAGGGTTCGCCGTCATTTACCACCCTCAGATCGAAGATGGTCTCCTCGCCCGGAAGGAGGTGGAGGACGATGGGCTCTATCTCCTCAGAGCTGCCGTTCATATGAACCTCGTAATCCAAGTGCCAACCCCTGAGAGCCTTTGGTTATAATGTCGTATAGTTATTTCGGCGGTTAAGGTTCAATCCCTGAGATCTGGAGGGAGCATGTTGGGTATGCCCTCCTCAATGGAATAGCACTCCTCGCAGTTCTTGCAGCAGAGCTTTCCAGCGATTATTTCGCGCTCATCCTCCTCAAAGACCTCCAAGGTGAGATCACCCTTGCACATGGGACAGGCCAGGATATCCAGAAGGTCGCGCTTCATGAGCCAAAGAAGGGGCCTAGTGGAGGTATAAACTTTTGGATGGGTCTTAGATCCGAGATTCTTTTGGCTGAAGGAATAGCTATAGAATAACTATTAATGGGATAGAGGCAATTATCTTA
Source organism: Methanosaeta sp. UBA114 (assembly GCA_002506335.1). GTDB lineage: Archaea > Halobacteriota > Methanosarcinia > Methanotrichales > Methanotrichaceae > UBA114. Next base: position 28,252 of record DAXJ01000027.1, on the reverse strand, counting down.
CAAAGTTACGTTCAGGGAGCTTGAGAGAATGCCCACGCCCGATGAGAACGCCCAGATGCTTGAGGAGAGGATACGAGAGCTTCAGGAGAGGCTCAAGACCTCCGATGCCAGGTACAGAGCCACCATGCAAAAAGAGCTGAAGATATCCGAAGAGAAGATTAAGGTATTGGAGCAGAAGATCAAGAATTTGGAGAAGGCATTGGATAATAGTAGGCAGGTTTAATAAGGCTGAAGATGCTATCAAACGGATTTAATAACCTATTTCGATAACTGTAGAAGTTGATTAAGGAATGCTTCCACCAATCAGCCTTTCGGCCGTGCCGTGGAATATGGACTCCATCTCCTCAGCCGAAAAGCCCATGGATCTTATCAGCGCAATTTCTCTGGAGGCGTCCGCCCATGGATAATCTGTACCAAAAAGAACTCTATCTGTACCAATCTCCCTTATCATCCCTGCCATATCCTCAGGTCTCAGGTAAAAGGAGGCATAGGAGCTATCGAAGTAGACGTTCTTTCCTGAGGGCAAAAGACTCTCTCTGACCTCGTCCCACATCCTGAGGCCCCCTAAATGAGTCAGAACCATCTTCAGATCAGGAAAGGTTTCTGCAACCTCAGCAAAGCGCTCTGGCGTTCCATAGGCCTCAGACTCACCCGTTGGCGCCCGGCCTGCGTGAGCTACCAGTATCATATTCCTGGCTACCAGGGCCTCGTAAAGATGGTAGCACATGGGGCCGTCGGGGCAGAGGCGCTGGAGCACAGGCACTACCTTTACACCCGGAAACCCCTGATAGGCTAAAAGATCCAGCTCTGCTTCCAGACCTTCCATTAAAGGGTGAATGGCACCAAAGGGCAGCAAGCCATCGCCTGAAAGGGACTTGATCCAGTCATTGATCGGCCTTACATTCCCAGGGGTTTTGGCCACGGGAAGGACTACCGCCTTTTCTATGCCCGCCTTACGCATATCAGCCTTCAATCCCTGAGGAGTGCCTGAACCGAAAACTTCGATGCCAACCTTATTTTTAGTAGAAGCTAAAACCTTGGGAGCTACATACTCAGGGTAAATGTGGGAGTGAAAATCGATAATCTTAGTCATTATTGATTATACCTGGCTTAGATTAGGTTAGATTATCCCAAGCTCAGAGAGCCTCTCAGGCAGATATGTCTTGGTCACATAGTCCAGGCCTTTCCCTGCGAAGGCCTGCTGCTCAGCCTTCCTCTTCATGTCCAGCTGGAGCTGTATCTGCCCCCTCCAGTACTCGGTGTCGAATCGCGGGTCGGTAAGCTCGCTTCTCAGGGCGTGAATATCCTTATCCGTAAGCTTATCCGTGGAAAGATCGTACTTCACTATATCGGCAGGCTGGACTCCCAGGAACTTGGCCGACGGCGTCGCCAGCTGTTCGGATAGATGGGCGCTCTTTATGGCCCCGTAGGCCACGCTGGCAAAGATCCTGTAGGACCACGGATCTCCATCGGTGAATACTACGACAGGCAGGTTCAGCTCCATATTAAGGCGCCTTATAATTCTGCGGGTGGACCTGGCCGGCTGACCCTTGAGATGGATCAAAACGGCATCGAACTCGTCATCAAAGCCGTTCTCAACGAGCCTCGCGTACATTCCACCCGTCTCTATGGCCAGGACCATCTTGGCATCGTGGCTCAGAAACTTCACGCTGTCTACGTTGAAGGGAATCTGGTAGCCTGCCTCCCCCACGTCCTCCTGACAGTGCATCTCCCTATCGCCCCGACGAGTCTGCTCCCGAATCCTAAGGGGGCCAAAGATGGCAGCTCCGTCCTCCTCTGGCCTGACATGGAAGTCTTCTCTATGAAGGCCGGTGACGATTTCTAAGTCTTCTATAAGGCGGTCGCTCTCAGCCTGCTCGGGAAACTTGGCTATATCCCAGTTCTCTGAGATATAGTAAATCTCCCTGAGGGTGGAGCCCCGGTTGTTGGCTAAGTGCTCCTTTATCAATAGCTCTACTAGGTGGACGGTCTTGAGGAGGCTTTTTGCCCCCCTAACGGTCTTGACCGATCTCAAGGTCTCCTGGTCGCCGTAGACCCAGACATCTTCCTTGGAGCTATACTCGATATTTCCCTTGGTCCTGGAGGGCAGGGCCAGGTAGGGAACTATGCCCTCCTGGAACTGGCCATAGAGGGCCCTGGCCATGCCCATGAGCTTATCCTTGGTGATAGAATCTTTCTCCAACTAAATCACCCTGGCGCCGGTGACGACCTCGTTCCCCAGGCCCTCTATCACCGGCTCTGAAAAGGTCACTCCCTCAGATCTCACTCTGTAGCTCAGATTCGTCCTCTCACCCGGCCCTAGGGAAAGCTTCCAGTGGTAATCATAGCCATTACCTATGGGCACAGCCTTGGCCACAGGCGCCACCGATGAAGCTTCGCAGGTCAAAACGTCATGGATCTTGAAGGACCTGATGACCTCGCTGTTGTTCTCCACATGGAGAGTGACCCAGGTTAGGCCATTCTCCTGCTTAAAAGACCGCTTTATGAGGATATTACCCATGACCTTAGCCACCACCGAGGAGATATCCGGCTCTGGCTCCTCCAGGATATCGGAGAGCTTTTTGGCGATCCTGGGCAGTATCTTCATGATGATCTCTTCTTTTTCCCGGCGCTCGGAGAGGACGCTTTGCCTGGACAGATACCTTCGGAGCTTTCTTGCCACATCCTTGAGCCCTAGGTCGATCTCCTCTAGGATCTCTGGCATATCGGCGATGGCATCCTTGGACTCGGAGGTGAAGGGGATGTTGGTTGATGCTACGTGTACCAGGAGGACCACAGGACCTACGGGAACCCCATTTCCAGTGGGCTGGGCCAGGGAGTAGTTCTTCCAGGACATGCCCTCCACGGCATGGGTGACGGCGCAGGCCCCTTGCTGGTAGACCAGAGGAACTCGGTTGGCAAATCTGAGGATCTCAATCCTTCCCTCCTTTCCCAGCTCTCCGCCATAACCTAGGCCTATCTCCACCAGGAAGGGATTACCTGAGAAGACGGAGACCTGACGGGTGATAGTGGCTATGAAATCCAGACTGTACTCCTTCTCCAATCCGGCCTTGACCAGGGCCTCGCCTATGGGGGAGAGACAATCCACAGGAGGGGACTTCACCTTAGCCTGCTTGAAGGCCGCAAGAAGCCTCTTGGATTCATCGTGACCTAGGCTTTGGGGAGTCCTTTCGGGGTCCAATTCAGCTAGGCTGCAGAGCTCCTGGGCAGTAATGGCCCCAATGCTCGAAAAGGTCTCCTTGAGGAATCTTCCCAGCTTCTTTTTACCGGTGTACCGGAGGAGCTTCATCAGCTCCCCAAGCTCTATGCCCGCCGGGTGAGGCGGGATGGCATAGGCCTGCTTGGGCATGGCCTCTGTCGCCCTCTCGAAGGTTTCGGTGTTACCGTCAGGCTCAACTAGGGTTATCCTGGCGTGAGGATTGACTATGGACACGTTCTTCAGGTAGCCGTAGGTCGACTGTCTACGGCCCCTGATGTAGGAGCCCTCCATCTCTAGCTCCACCCTGGTGCCTCTCGGCCTCTCCCAATCGATATCGCCCTCTGCCAGGATCTCTGGATCATTCTGGGAAGTATTTATCATGAGGTCGCAGAAGTGGGCTTTCCTCCCAGGAGTTATCTTGGATATCACCTTGGTGGGCTTGCCGCTAGTGAGCTGGGAGTAGAGCACCGCAGCAGAGATACCTATGCCCTGCTGCCCCCGGCTCTGCTTCAAGGCGTGGAATCTAGATCCATAGAGAAGCTTGGCAAAGACCCTGGGCATCTCATCGGGCACTATCCCCGGGCCGTTGTCCTCCACCACCACCTGGTAGCCCTCGCCCGCCCTCTTAATCTGCACTAGGATGTCAGGAAGTATCCCAGCATCCTCGCATGCATCCAGGGAGTTATCTACAGCTTCCTTAACGCATGTAATGAGGGCTCTTGGGGCCGAGTCGAACCCCAGGATCTGGCGGTTCTTCTCGAAGAACTCAGCGACTGAGATGGCCTTCTGCTGACGGGCCAGCTCCTCTGCTATCTCCATAAAAAAGGGGGGCTTAGAGTTCAGCCCCTACTACCGTCTGAGTGGCCGTAACGTTGTCTATCTCGCGTATGGTGTCCACGAGCTTGTTCAATGGGCTCAGGCCCCCGACCTCCATGATGACCACGAAATCGAACTCGCCAAAGACGTGGTAGACGTCTTTTATGCCGTCTATCTGCTGAAGGGCGCTGTAGACTGCCTTCTCCTGTCCTGGGACGACCTTCACCATGGTTACTCCGATCACCATTTTCTCACCACCGCCCTTTAACTTCAGCACGTTATATTAATCTTTTCAGCGACCCTTGGAGATACGGATAGTTGGAACATCCTCCTCTTCAGTGTAGGAAGAGAGGGAGGTCTTTCCCTTGGGCTTGGTTTTCCTGGGGATCTCGCGCCTGGGCACCTCTTCCTGCAGCTCATCCTCGAAAGATTGCTCCATGTCCTCAGGCTCTTCTATGAAGTCCTTGGAGGAGGGACGGATCTGGGCTCTGGATGGGATCTTCTCCTGGGCATCTTCATCAGCACCGGTCAGGAGTCCTCTCATCCCCTGCTCCAGGTCCGCCCTGAGGGATGTCAAGGCTCTAAGCATCATCTGCCTGTACTTCTCCACGTCCGTGTTGTAACGCCCCTTGGCCATCTCAGCATCCGTGTCAGCCGGGGCCTTATCCGCGGTGGAGAACCCCTGGTTAGGCTGGACAGGGATTCCCTCCAGAGCTTTGATCCTCTCATGGGTATGCCTAGCAGCATCAAGGATCCACCTGTTTCTGGTGGCCTCATCCACCTCCTGCACGGCCTCGGCCCTGATGGAAACTATCACATTGCCATCCTCTGGCTCGTAGAGGTTAGGCTTGCCTACCACGGCGATGAAGGCTGGGGGTTCTATACTCGAGAGGGCCTGGGCAGCTTCCGGCTGGTACTGGCCAGCGTAGATAAGGATGCTACCTGTCGGGTCCACCAAGCGTCCCTTCCAGTTCTCGGTATCGGTGCCAATATCGTCTTTCTCGGTTAAGGTCCCAACCATGAAGACCCGGTTGCACCTGGCGCCGGTGGGGATAAGAAGGTACTGTGGAGCGTACTGATTCTCGCCCTCACCCTCCCTGAATGCGTAATTGGAGTCGCGGAGTTCCTCAGCGAATACTCTCCTGGCCACCTCTCTGGAGAAGCCCGCCATCTTAGGCCACCTCCACAGCACTTATGACCTCATCCACGTCATTGGACGTGAGGCAAGGAGCCGGCTTTATGCACTCCACCAGGACGTACCTGTCCACCCTGGGACCCAGGGCGATGTAGTACCTCCCCATGAGCTTCTCCTCTATAAGGCCCCTCACCACCTCGTGATCCAGGGCCTCCATAGCCATCTTCTTGGCGTCTTCCAGAGTTAAGCCAATTAAGCTCTCGGTGATTTCGCGGTTGATGAGGACGTCCTGGACCCTCGTTCCATCGTCCAGCACGCCCTTGATTCTCAGATCGTAAATTCCCTCGACCTTCCCGTGCTCTCCGCAGATACCCTTAGCTAGGGACCTCTTGCAAACGGGGCAGCGCTTTATGAGCCCCGAGCCCTTCTGCACATCCACCATGGCCCCCATGAACTCCACGGCCTGGGTGCCCACCGCGATGTCCTCTTCCAGAGGCATGATCTCGCTGGTTCTGTTGATCTTGATGCTGAACCGGCCTTGATACTCGTCAGTGGTGACGTTCTTCAAGAGGTAACTCTTGCCTTCTTCCAGGTCCGAAAGGCCCGATTTGGCCCACTTGACGAACTTCAAGGACCCAGTTTCGTCTCCCACAAGCCCTGTTTGGGATATGGACTCGCTGTTGGGTTCCCAGAGCTCGAGGACCTTGATCTCAAGATCTATCCACTTTCCAGGCTCCGAAATTCCCGAGACCTTGGCTTTCTCTGAAGCTCCGCGGGCCGCTCCCCTGATAGGAGTTAGACCGTGCTCTTTCAGGAAATAGTTCAAAACAGACCTTCGGGCCTCGCTCTCAGGAACCTTGAAGTCCTCTATGAGCATTCTTAGGCGTGACTCAACCTCGCCCTCAGGAACTCCAACGCCCTGCTCCTTGAGGCGAGTCTGTATCTGATCTACGATCTTCTTCATGGTTAAGACCTCTGACTTTTTTACTTTGAGAGGTAAGAGAAGATGTGCCCGGCAAGTATATAAAGGAGAGCAGGGCGGGACGAAAGTGATTTTCAAATGATTCCCAGGCGAAAAAGATCTATGGGAGTCGGAAGCTAAAGCTTGGTAGATGGAGACCCACGCCTGGTTTGGCACTTTTGATCCTGACAAGGGCATTTTCTCACCATGTGGTGATGTGGAGAGGATGGTCCAGAGCCTGGAGGAGCCGGGGCCTTGCCCTGAGATTCAGCCCGATCTAAGAGGCGTCGCCCTATCCACGGGCTTTGTAAAAAGTGATGAGGAATACAACAGAATGCTACGTCAGATGGCCTTGGCCCTGGCCAGAAGGATGCTCAAGGAGGCTGCAGGGACCGAAGCCGAGATCCTCCAAATGATAGAGGCCCTAGATGACCTCCACCAGGTCATGAACCTCCTGGACGAGAGGCTCTACGAGTGGTCCCGACTGCACAGGGAAGATACCATCCGTGGTAGGAGGCTGGCCGAGGCCTTAAGGTCCGAAGGACCCATGGGGAACCTGGCAGAAGCAGCCTTGGACCTCAGAGACCGCCAGGCTAGGCTGGAGAAGGACGTGAGTTGCGCCATGGAGGCCTTTGCCCCCAACCTTTCTAGCCTTGCCGGACCACTCCTGGCAGCCAGACTTCTGTCCAGGGCCGGAAGTCTCAAGCACCTGGCGGAGATGCCCTCCAGCGCGGTACAGATCATGGGTTCAGAGAAGTCCCTCTTCAAGCACCTCCGGGGCAAGGCTCCTTCGCCCAAGCACGGCATAATCTTCAGGCACCCTGCCATCTCCAGGGCCCCGAGGAAGCTTAGAGGCAGAGTTGCCAGGGCTCTGGCAGGGAAGCTGGCCATAGCCGCCAGGATGGATTACTTTTCAGGCACGCTCTCCCCTGAGCTCAAGGCCTCCCTTGAAGACCGCCTCCAGGAGATAAAAAGGGTCGGGGACAAACTGGAGATTAGAAGCATCAAGAGAAAGCCAAGCAAAGAAAAGCTCGGCAGAGAACGCCAGGTAAAGAAATTAGACGGCGGCGAGTCTGATGATGAGAGGCTTGGATTGAATTAATCCAGAAGGATCAAGTTTATATTTGAAGGACCTAACCTTAGAACCCGGGTGTTCAGATGAGAGGGATCTTACTATTAACGCTCATAATGCTCTTAGCCGTTCCCCTATGTTGCGCCGACTCTGTCGCCATGGAGCGTGCCCTCCAGAATGTGACTGAGCACACCTGGATGTACTTTCAAGGTTACATGGATGAAACCAGAATCTTCCAGACTGAGCCTGGCTTTTCAGGCCAGAAGCTAGTGGTGGGCACCAGGGGCAGCGGCACCGTCTCCAGAACCCAGCACTCTGAGATCTACGGAGGGAACGAGTACGATGAGGTCTCCTTCAACGAGTGGGGCGTCTTCGACTACAAGCCCTACAATCCACCCCTGACCAAGAGTGATTTGAAGAACGCTCTCTGCGCCAAGAACTACGCCGTAGGATCGGTCTTTTCGGAAAGCTACTCGGACATCAGGGATCTGGTCAAAGATACCAATATCTACCAGGACAATCAGATATCGGTGTACTCCATAGATACAGAGCTACAGGGCACCGCCAGGATCGGCGCCAGAGTCCAGAGAGACCCCAATACTGTTCCAGCCTACGTCATGGGAGGAACCTACGTGGGTCAGCTCAACTACAGGTCGGATATTGAGACGGGCAACTCCTCTATACTGACCTTGCCGTGCCCGTGAGGGCCCTGCTCAATTGCTTTTCTCCAAAGCGTTCTCTAACAAATAGTTTTATTGGTTTTATCGGATTTCTTTCACCGACTTATTCAAAAATGGTTTAACGTGTTTCGGAGATCATGGGTGTATGCGACAGGAGAGAGGGGTGCCATCCTGTACCGCGCGTTTTCCTTAAAAAGTGATTACGGTCCAGAGAGACGATTTCAAGGTAAGGGCAAAAGGAGACTAAGCCCTGAGTTCCCCCCATGAATATCTCTACGCATGGGATACTGCACCTAATGATCTGGCAGTCCGTGGCATGGCCGATGTGGAGAAGATGATGGAGAAGCAGTTCCGCCACAGGCAGGGATCAAGAGCAGAGGCTGCCAGGCTCAGGAGATTGATAAGATCTCCTCAGATAAACCTGATAACCAAGGATAAAAACGCAATCCTCAGCGTGAGATAGCTAAAAGAAAAGGCCTCTAAGATGCGGATGCAGAAGCTAAAGCCATCTCATACGCCTTAGGGGATGAGGAGCCTTCGCCTTGGAGAGTGCATATACTTAGATAACGTAGTGCTTCCCCAGGATTACGGGAGGACATGGCGCTCAATCTTTGGCAATCCCATAACGGATGTATTCGCAGATGAGCTTTCGGGAAAGGCGGAGTTCTATTTAGCCACCAACCAGGATAATCAAAGCGGTGCTTCCATTGCAACAGCCATTGGCCCCTATTTCCGCCTAGTCGTCCCTGTGGGTGTCTTGCTCTTTGGCTCCAACCCTGCCTATAGCTACGGCGGGAGTCTTTACTCCAACTTCGATAGCTGTTATACCGATGTCTGGACAGGCCTCTATGTCGGACGCTATACCTTAGATGGCAAGTTTGGCGGTGCTCCTGTAAATACATCATTTCCCTTACGGGCCCACAGCATCGACTCGGGCTTGGGATATGATCACGACCCTGGAACTGACTCTAAATCGCTCTCCGGCAGGATTAACGTGGATAATAACCACGGGCACGCCCTGGAGGTGTGGTCTGGACGCTCAGACAATGTGGCTGGCTGGACCTCCAGGGAGGCTGTGGGCTTAGGAATGCAGCCCTATCAGTCACTGTGCCACCTATTTACTGGTGGCTACTTTGATGAGCTGTTAAAAAAGTAAATTATCCCCTCATATCAAACCAGTGGGTGGGGTTGCTTCTTCTCAGGAAGCACCGGCAGGGGCATGGTGTTGATCAGCAGTGGCTGTCCCACCTCTTTTGCCCGCTCCACCAGGAGATCCTTTCCCCATTTGGTCAGGCCAAACAGTGGTACTGCTGTTCCCACCTGCACCAGGGGCTTGACCTGCTCCCTGATGGCCTTGGAGGCACAGCCTGTGACCACATCAGCGACAGCAAGAAGCCTCCTGGCATCCTCTGAGCTTATGCCTGTGACGTGAACCCCCACAATCAGTATCTTCACGCCTTTCGCCTTCTCCAGGGCCCTTAGGGCCTCGGCTGAATCAGCATCAGCCACTGTCACGGCAAACCTGGAGAACCTCTCCGCCGCCCACCTAGCACCGGCGATCTGATCGATCTTTGCGTCCGCCGGGGAGAGAACGTGACCATGGCGGGCCTCTATGCCCTGTATAACCTCAAGTATGGGGGAGGTCTCTGTCACCCCTGAGATATATCCTCCCATGCCCTGGATCAGGGATGGTTTTGATGTGATGACTGTGCCAGCTCCGTCGCAGACGGTGACCGCGGCATCTATGATGCCGTGATCAACCCCTGTCATCATGGACTCCGAGGCGCCAAAGCCCACGAAGGTATCCATGTCCAGCCTTCTCTGTGGAGAAAACATGCCATACCTTTCCATGCGGAACTCCATGTTGCTGGCGGCAGCCTCCGGCGTGAGCTTCTGTATGCCCCGGACCTTGGCAAAGAGCGGGCAGTAATCAATCTGGGGCTGGCTCGATTCCACCACCCTGCCACCCCTGACCTTGACCCTGCACCTGCCCAGCATCTCCATGATGTGCTCATCCACAGAGCCCTTACCAGAGTTTCCGTCGCTCATCTCTCGTCTCCTAAGCTTCGCCCTTCCTCAATCGATCTCGAAATAGACTCTTCTGTTGGCCTTTCCTTTGTTCTCGGCCTTGATGAACTTGATGATCCCAACCTCGCCCGTCCTCCTGATGTGGGTGCCGCCGCATGCCTGCGCGTCCACGCCCGCGATCTCCACCACCCTTATCTCCTCCCTATCGGGCACCTCCATGGCCAGGCGGATCAGATCTGGGATCTTCATGGCCTCTTTCTTGGAGAGGAAGCGGCTCGCGACCGCTCTGTCCTCGCCTACGACCTTGTTAGCGGCCTCGATGTAGCCCGTCATCTGGGATTTATCGAACTTCTCCAGGCTAAAATCCACGCGCGAGCGGCCCAGATCTATCTGGTTGCCTGTGATCTTAGCCCCGGTCTCCTTGAAGATTACCGCACTTAATATGTGGCAGGCGGTGTGGCCGCGCATGAGATTGTACCTCCTCTCCCAATCCAGTACTCCCCTGACCTCGTCCCCGATCAAGAAGCCACCTCTATCCAGCACGTGGATGATCTTTCCATCGGCAACCTCAGCCCTTGTCACCTTGAACTCTTCCTCGCCGCGTAAGAGAGAGCCCTGATCGAAGGGCTGTCCCCCTGATTGGGGATAGAAGAGGGTCTTATCCAGGACAACGCTGTTAACGTTAGCGGATATTACTTTAGCTCTAAACTCCCTGAGATAGCTATCGTCGAGATACGCAGGTCTCATGCACGAGGATGTGGGTCTACTGGAAGATCAGCCTGACGGGCATTAGCGGCGATGATTAAAAAATAATTAAATTGATACTTCGCCTGCCAGTCTCGACGAATTATTTAACGAAACATATATGTATGGCACAGCCCGTAAGTCGCCTGGTGACCGCTGTGAGGAAGGTACCTTCGCCAGCCCCAAATATAGAGCGTGAGGAGTTCGCTTCTATCCTCATGAAGATAGGGCTGAAGAGGAATGTGGCCAAGGTTCTCACGTACCTTGCAGGAGTGGAGGAAGCAACATCGAGGGAGATAGAGATGGGTTCAGACCTCAGGCAGCCCGAGGTGAGCATAGCCATGAGGGAGATCCGCAAGCTCGACTGGATATCGGAGAGGGACGAGAAGAACCCTGGAAAGGGCAGGCCTTACAGGATATACAAGCTGAACAAGAACCTGCCGGAAATAATTCAGTACCTGGAGGGGGAGAAGGCCAAGGAGTCTGAGATCATCATGAGGCAAATAGAGAAGCTCAAGGCTCTTAAGTCGGCCTGAGCTGCCGTCTTCTCCCTAGAGGTATTATAACATACTTAAGATAATCTGACGATATTCGACCTAACACATTTTAGTATCTCAATGCTAGAACCATAGTATCCGTGGCCGGAGGGTCGATACATCCAAATTATTTTATTGAAAGTTGGTCATCTCACTATGAAAAAATGTATATACTAATAAGTCGCTTAAATCCGCTTAGATCCCAGAGGTATGGAGATGAAGTATATAATAGACGAGGCCTTGAACAGGGCTGAGATAGAGGGCAGGTCCAAGCCTTCCAGCGTCGTAAAGAGCGATGAGGAGCTGGTCTCGGTGCTGGAGGAGCTCACCACCAATATCAGGGTCATAGGCTGCGGCGGCGGAGGCTCCAATACCATAGATCGCCTCTCGGAGTGCGGAATCCAGGGGGCCGAGCTTTACGCCATGAATACCGACGCTCAGCACCTCCTCCACGTCAACGCCGACCGGAGATTTCTGATAGGCCGGCGCACCACCCGAGGACTAGGGGCAGGGAGCCTTCCGTCGATAGGAGAGGAGGCGGCCCAGGAGAACATAGATGAGGTCAAGAGCGCTGTGGTAGGCGCCGATATGGTCTTTATTACCTGTGGCCTTGGTGGAGGAACAGGTACAGGTGCCTCGCCGGTGGTGGCCGAGGCTGCCAAGGAGGCCGGGGCCCTGACAATCGCCATAGTGACGCTGCCCTTCAGCGCCGAGGGTTCCATCCGCATGTCCAATGCCGAGGCAGGATTGAAGAAGCTCAGGAAGGCCGCGGATACCGTCATCGTCGTCCCCAACGATAGGCTCCTGGAAGTTGTGCCCAACCTGCCCCTTCAAGCGGCCTTCAAAGTTGCTGATGAAGTCCTTATGCGCTCGGTCAAGGGCATCACTGAGCTCATAACCAGGCCCGGACTCATAAACCTGGACTTCGCCGATGTCAGGACTGTCATGACCAATGGAGGAGTGGCCATGATAGGCATGGGCGAGGCCCAGGGGGAGGAAAAGGCCAGGGACTCGGTGATGAAAGCCCTTAGAAGCCCCCTTCTAGATGTGGATGTCTCCGGAGCCAACTCTGCCCTGGTAAACGTGGTGGGCGGCCCGGACATGACCATCACCGATGCCGAGATGGTGGTGGAGGAGGTTTACAGCAAGGTCAACCCCGAGGCTAGGATCATATGGGGCGCCCAGATCGACCCGAGCCTCGATCACACCATAAGGACCATGCTGGTGATCACGGGAGTCCAGTCTCCTCAGATCCTGGGCAAGGACGAGGGTAGGCAAGTCGTCTCCAGGCACGGCATAGATTTCCTGAGGAGAAGAGGCGGGTCCCGATAAAGGGGAGGTATTCCAAATCTCTGGGCCGGCATATCTGAGGTCAGCGCCTTCTGACCTTCGAACGCCTTATATTCATCTATTTTAAAAATCACTGATTTGCTGAGACCTGCGCCGCTGCAATTAGGCTAATAATTATAGCGGGAGTTTCGTGCTGAGGGACCCAGGTATACCAAAAATATCTAATGTTTATGAAGGGAGGATTAATTTTGATAAAGCTACGATGATGATGGCTGTACAGGACGAAGATAAGGGCCAAAAAGGCATTTTGACGCACTTGGAAGCTTTCAAAAGTTACTGGGAAATCCTCCGCCCAGGGACTTGCTCGGGAGCGCCTCGAGGCCCTGCAGCAATGACGGGAGGACGATGCCATCCATGTACTGGGCTTTAGGCGCTTATGCAGGAGAGAATCGGGATTACCCCCGATCAGTCAGGTTCCACACCCAGACATAGCCAGGCACGGCGCCACCATGACCAAGAGGCTTCCCGACCGCTTCCTCGTAGTCTGGAACCTCACCATCGCCTGCAACTTCAGGCGTGAGCACTGCTATCACCAGTCACTATCCGGCGGCTCGGATGAGCTGGACCTTGAGGAGAATCTGGGCCTCATCCACCAGCTGGACGATGCAGAGGTTGCATCCGTGGCCTTGAGCAACGGGGAGACAACCGTCAGCCCTCATTTAAGAACTACGCCGTAGGATCGGTCTTTTCGGAAAGCTACTCGGACATCAGGGATCTGGTCAAAGCGATAGGATACTTCAGGAGCGTTCATCCAGGAGTATTTACACCTCTGTGGCCACCGACGGCTGGACCTTCTAGGATCTGGAGATGCTGAGAAGTACCATAAGGAGATCTGCCTTAGGTACATAGAGTTCTCTGGGGACTCCTCTGACCCAAAGAAGCACGACCGTTCAGGGGAAAGCCGTTGCCCTAGGAGATGGCAGTCCAGGCCAAATCCAACGCCGCGGAGATGAAGACCGATGCCGGTATGGCTACCCTGATGCGCAAGAATGCCCTTCCCGAAATCGACGGCATCCTGGATCTGGCTGCGGATATAGGCCTTCATAGGGTGGTCTTCTTCAACTTCATCCACGTAGGAAGGGCTCGGGGAATAAGGGAAGACGACCTGATCCTCGATGAGCAGTAGGAGGATATGGAGGCCCCCACCATCAGATGATGATACGCAAGGAGAAGGATGTTCTGACCGCCGCCCACCAGTACGCTAGGGTCTGCCGATCCTTATCCTTCGAGAGCGGCCCGTTCCTGCCCACTTCTACATTGGAGGGGTAACGCCGTCAGAACCCTGGCTGAATTCATAGTCGTCTGCGGCGCAGGAAGAATTTGCGCCAGCCTCCCGCCTGAGGAATAGAGATAACTTCCACGCCGGATGCAAGAGCTGCGGCAACAGAAGCCTCTGCGGCGGATGTCGGGCTAAGGCTTACCTCTATGGATCCGGTGTGCTGGGAGATGGCTGGATGCGTGAACAATGGGCGTCAGCGGAGGAGCACAGGCTCGTAGGCGTGGTAGCACCTACCGTGCTAGTCGATGGAATTATAAAGCAACCCACGGTTAATGATGCCCATTGATCGGAGCTGAGGTATGCTTACTGAGAAGGTGGACTGCGAGATGGAGATGCTGGCCAGGCACCTCCTTGTCCTCAAGTGTGTGGTGGAGAACGAGCCAATAGGCATAATAAAGTTAGCGGAGGAGACCAAGATCCCAAGTCATAAGGTCCGCTATTCCCTGAGGATCCTGGAGCAGGAGGGGCTGATAGCTGCCACGGCCCCGGGGGCAGTGACCACGGAGAAGACCAGGCCATTTCTCAGGGATCTGGACTCCATGATAGATGAGATAGTGAATAAGGTCTCGAACCTCAAGAAGATAAATATCGGGAGGTAGATGCTCCCTTATCTGAGGATCGCCTCTGTCCTGGAGGAGGCATCCTCAGAAGACAGGAGCCACAAGGTTAAGCTTGCAGTAGGTCTGCTCCAGGAAACTCCTGCTGAAGACCTGCCCAAGGCCGTGAGGCTCCTCACCGGTGCCCTGTGGCCGCCATGGGAGGGCCTGGATATGAGGGCCGGCCCCGAGGTGGTCCTCAGTGCTCTGCGGGAGATATCATCAGTGGAGCTGCCTGAGGCCCTAGGAAGGGCTGGGGTTGGGGAGGCAGCTGAGGCTGCCCTCCGTCGAAGGTCTCAAAGGCCCATATCCTCCGAGCCCCTGGATATTTTGACGGTGTACGAGGGCCTGAGGCACTTTGCCAGGCAGAAAGGAGAGGGCTCTGAGCGCAGGAAAGTGGCCATTCTCAAAGGCCTTTTTTTGGAGGCAACACCCCGTGAGGCCAGGTACATATCCAGGATGGCGGTGGGAGGCCTGAGCATGGGAATTGGGCCAAGGACGGTCCTTTCAGCTCTTTCCCAGGCATTGAAGCTCAAGGAAGAGATCGTTCTCAAAGCATACCGCCTTGTGCCTGACCTGGGGTTGGCAGCCCAGGTCCTTATCAAGGGAGAGAGGATAAGCTTTGAACCTCCGAGGCCCGTCCGCCCCATGATCATTACCCAGAGAGAGGAGAGGCCAGAAGGCCTGTACCTGATCAGGCATCGGGGACTCAGGGTCCAGGCCCACCTGGTGGGATCGCGGCTGCATATCTACAGCCAGAGAATGAGAGACCTCACTCCTGCCATGGGCTTTCTTTCCAAAAGCCTTGAGAAGCTGGGATGCGACCTGGCGCTGGAGGGCGAGCTTCTATGCATTCAGGAGGAAAAGCTCCTGGATCGGGCCGAGGTGGTGAGGTACGTCAACCGCAGGCACCTCTCCAGAAGGAGCAGCATCCTTCCGGCCTTGGATGCCCAAGACATCCTCTACCTGGATGGAAGAAGCCTTCTTGGAATGCCTTACCAGGAGAGGCTGGATCTTTTGACCTCAGTTCTGGGAGAGGCCAGAGAGGTGCCGTCTCCTGGAGCGTTCACCACCTATTACAGGTACCTGACTTGCAGAAAAGAGATCGAGGAATACTATTGGCACTCGCTAATCTCAGGCCTAGGAGGGCTGATCTACAGAGATCCAAAGGCTCCTTACAGCCCTGGCGCTGTGAGCAAAGTCGACCACTATCTGGCGCCCCTCCATGGGAGATTCTTAAGGCGGTAGCCCTCGGGGCCGAGTATGGGCCGGAAGGGATTGTGACCAGGGTTCTCCTAGGTATAGGTCAGGAAGGTAACTATGCTGACCTCGGCTGGGCCAGGTCAGATCTCAAGGGTTTTGAGGCTCTTTCCCTGATCAGGGGCTCTGGAAAGACGGAAGGTATCGGGATCCGATGGAAGAATGGATGTTTCCCCAGGGATCGTCCTCAAGGTCCTCATAAAAGGGGCTCGTAAGTATGGCAATGGCTATAAGCTTCGCCTGCCACGGATCAAAGGCATCCTTGATTCTGCCCTGGAAGAGGCCGATGGACCCGAGAGATTAGAGAATATATGCCATCGATCCTAAAACCCTTCGACCCCTGGAAAAATCCCCTCTGTACCTGCCCGCTCAAAATGAGCTTAAACCCTTACACCGGGTGCCCTCACGGCTGCCTCTACTGCTACGCCACCTCGTATATACCCCGTTTCTCCATCTGCAGGCCCAAGGCCGACCTCCTGCGACGCTTGGGAAGGGAGAGATGGGAGCCGGGGTGCCTTGTCTCCCTCTCCAACAGCTCTGATCCTTACCCTCCCATGGAAAAGGACCTGAAACTTACCAGAGGATGCCTGGAGATTCTAAGAGAGAAATGCATCAGGGTCCAGGTGGTCACCAAATCAGATATCGTCTGCAGAGATGCCGACATTCTGGGGCAGATGCCCTCAGTCGTGAGCATAACCCTGACCACCCTGGACGAGGGTCTCTCACGGAGGCTGGAGCCAGGGGCACCACTGCCCAAAAGGAGACTTTTTGCCATGGAGGCCCTGAGGTCGAAAGGGGTCCCTGTGACCGTGAGGGTGGACCCTATAATTCCCTTCATCAACGCCCAAGAGATCAGTGAGCTGGTAGATGCGGCCTGCAGTGCAGGAGCTCTACACGTCACCACCTCAACTTACAAGGCCAGACCTGACAGCTTGAGGAGGATTTATCTTGAATTCCCTGACCAGGCTAGGACTCTTAAGTCCCTCTTCTCCCAGGGCAAGAGGATGGGTGGAAGCCTCTACCTTCCGAGCGAGGTCAGAAGGATTGCCATGGAGGCGGTGGCCGGAGCCTGCAGGAAAGCCGGGGTGACCTTTTCTGCCTGCAGAGAGGGTATGCAGGATATGCTTGGAGCCATCCCTTGCGATGGGTCTCACCTGGCCGTCATTTTACAACGAGAGCCGGTATGAAAGTCTATATATACGAAGAATGAGTAGACAGATCCCAGTTCTTCTCAAAAGGGAGGATGTTCGAGGCACGATCATTAGTGCAGCGAGAAATAGGAGGATTCATCATGAAGAGCGTTTTGCCCATTTCAACCCTCTTGCTTGCCGCTATCCTTTTAACGCCTGCAATGGGGTACACTATCCAGGTCCAGAACCCTAATAATTACTCTATTTCCGTAGGGCCCCATGCCAGCTTCAGCATAGGGTCAGGAACACCAGCTCACGAGCTCAATTACACTGAGGCAGCTGTCTCCTATGCCGTCCAGCTCCCGCCGACGGTCACGGCAACTAAGACCCCCTACACTTTCACCACTCTCGGGCCGGTGTCTTACTCCATAAGCACCCCCACTACCCAGGCCGCAGAGGCCCTTGGGCCCAAGACCGCCCCCCATGTGGCTAAGTTAGGATCGATGAATCAGGTACAGCAGGCAGCTCAGGCCGTTCCAACCACCCAGGCAGCCACAGTCGCTGCTGAGACTCCTGCCGCAACAACCCCCGCAGCAGCTCCAGCAGCCGCACCAGCCACCTACTCCATATCTGGAACCGTCTTCGACGATGCCGAGGGCAATGGCGCCAGAGAAGCTGGCCTTGCAGGCTGGACCGTTGACCTTACCGGTGCCGCCCAGAAAAGCGTCACCACCGCTGCCGATGGCAGCTACGCCTTCGCCAACCTAGCTGCCGGAAGCTACACCGTTACTGAGGTTGCGCCCAGCGGTTGGAAGGCCGTATCCCCAGCTAGCGGCGCTTACTCCATAAGCCTGACCAAAGCAAATGTGACCGGCAAGGATTTCGGCAACCAGATGATCGCCGTGCTAGAAGGCAATGTCACGGCTCCTGTAGCCAACGCCACTGCTCCAGCGTGAAGCAGTCTTCATCCTAAATTTTTTGAAACGTACCTCTAAAGGCCTGGATGAAACCAAAGGATTTAAGTAAACCAGGCTTGATCATACGCAACTGCATTTGCAGGCTGTAGATCGCCCTCCTGGCGAGAGGTTACCGCTCCCAGTCTCTCACATGGGCAGCTTTTACTCCAGTCAAATCCCCGGATCGCATACGTCAATATCCCGGATTTAAATCAGAACCTTGCGCTCTTAAGGTAACCCTGAGCTAAGTCCCATCAAAGAGACCACCTTGGAACCCATTTAACAAATTAGCTGGCAACTTGCCTTACTACTGGCCTGTATCTCAAGATTAAAACCAGATTAGCCCTCTGTGCACCTCTGCCTTCATGGTGCATAATTGGATAAGGTAATGCTGGACCAGGGAGGCACAAAGGCACGAAGAGTACTATAATCCCTAAGGTCGGACCATTAAAAAGAGCCAAAGCCTGCAGGAGGCGCAGACTTTACCATATGTGGAAGGAGTAAGGTGGCTTTGCGCCCACCTTAAAGGAGGTATATCCGAAGGTCGGCTTCCAGGCAAAGAAGGAATATCCATTGACTACACTAAATGTCCCATCGCTCTCATCTGAGACCTGCCTTCCATCCGAGTACTTCACGGTAACCCTGACCTTGGCCTGATTGGTCTTGATGTTGGGCGACCTCCAGGAATAACTGGAGGACCCTGGTCTCAGATCGGCTATGTAGTAAGGATAGGTCGCGCCTCCATCCCCGGACCACCTGATTTCAATAAGACTTGCGCTGTCGAGATCTAGCCCGGCCCAGTTTATGAGGAAGGGCTTTCTGTTAAGGGTCTCCCCTCCATTGGGGCTAAGCAGCCTGAAGGTATCGTGGGGAGTAACGCTGCCCTTGGAGAACTGCCAGGAGATCTCGCCACTACCTCCGACATCAGTGGTATCCAACCTGGTGAACTTGAAGTAGATGATATGGGTTCCTTCAGCCAGACTGCTCCAGGTGCTGTTGGGCATGGACCATTTGATATAATTCCAGGTATTGGCATTGATCTGGCCCGAAGACATCAGGTTCCATCCCGGGCTGGAGTAGTCGTCCATCTGGTAGTAGATGCTGCTGATGAGGGCATCGGAGTTTATGGTTATGTTCTGCTCTGGCTTTCGCTCTATGGGCATATCAGGGGCCTCCTTAGGCCCTATGGTTACATTGTAGCGTGCGGGCAGATCACCGGTGCTCACCAGGGCAATGACCGGGGCTACATTGGTGCCTGTGAGATCCTCTACATTGAACACGCCTGAGACGACGCGACCTGCGACATGGTAATCATCCGACGGTATCCAGAAGCCGCCTTTCCACAGGTAGAGCCTTAAGCTGTTTACATCCGCATGGGCACCGGATATCTCCTCATCGGTGAAGGTGACGTTTACGGAGGCAATTCCATCGGTTAAGCCCTCAAGATAGGCGGTGTAGTACTTCAGAGCGGTGCCCGGAAGTATGCCCGTGGTGTTGGGCTCATAAAGGAATCTGGCCGTTCCTCCGCTGGCGATCTCCTCCGTAGCATAGGAGCAGAGGGGCACGAAGAGCTTTATCCCTGCAGCTGCGTTGTCCAGTGATAGGTAGGTGGTGCTAGTGATATCCACCATTCCTTTGGCCACGGGTGCCGTCAGCCAAGGCTGGTAAACTACGTTAGAGCCCACTATGTGGGCGTTGCCCTCCACGAAGGGGGCGCCCCTCTGGGACCCGTCTCCTTCATCACCCCAGTAGTTGTACTTGGCTAGCACTGGACAGGAGTTGTCGGCGTAGAGGGCCACCGCAGGACCATAGATGTTGTTGTAGATGATGAAAGGCCCCTCGGTCATAGTGGGGCTGCAGTTGGATATCTCAATGTTTCTGGCGGTAGTGGCATCAAAGAGGCTAAATCCCAGGAGCTGAACATCGGGGTCGGCGATCTTCAGGATGCTATCGGTTGTATCCAGGGGACGAAGGGTAGGGTTATCGCTCCCTATCAGCATAAGGGGCTTATCGACTACTACGTTCTCCTGGTAGTCCCCAGGGCCAATGGTAACCGTGCCTGTTACATCATAATCGATCATATCCTGAACAGTTGCTGCCAAAGCTCCAGATGCTAATAGGATGGTGAAAAGAACGAACCACACCATTTTAACCATGGCTGATCCCTTTCCCAGAATTTGTCATGCCTACCTCCAATTAAATTAATTTAGTAATCATCATTACAAAGTAATATTTATAGTTTCTGACGTTTTTCAAAAAACCAACGCCCCCGGGACGTTACATTAGTAAGGTATATGGCGAGTTAATAAAAACTGGAGATTGATATTTACGCTGTAGCATGCCTTGACAATCTCAGGGGGATTTTAAGGCAAAGAGGACACGCTGGATGGCCGTGACATTGGCCAGGACTGCCACCAGGGCCACGGCCATGACAATGAACCTTGGATCGTAGATCCCGAGAGCCATCCCGATATAAATAAGCATGAGCCGCTCGGCCCTCTCCAAGAGTCCCCCCATTATCTTCAGGCTGGCTGGGTCCTTGACCAGGCCCCTGTGATCGGCGTAGGCTCTGACGAAGCTGGTCATGACCGCCCCGAAGAGAAGGAGCATCGTCCAGGCGTGGACCGGCACCGTGAGAAAGGGCTTTTCTCCCCCCAAGTAAATATCCAGGCCCATGATCAGGAGAAGCTCCACGTATCTGTCCAGGACGCCATCGATGAAGGCACCAGCCGTGGTGGAACTGTTGGTGGATCTAGCCACGGCACCGTCCACCATGTCCACGAAACCCGAAGCTGCAAAGAGGACTAGGGCCAGATGAAGGTTTCTCAGGATCAGGGCTATGAAACCCAAAGAGGCCGGAAGAAGGGAGAGAAGGCTCCAGGCGTTGGGACTTAAGCCCAACCTGGATACAGGGCTCAAGATCTTATCGGTAACCTCTGACTTAAGGTGTGATTTGAGCATCTTCTCCTAAGTTCCCTTTTCCATTTTCTATTTATCCTATCGACGTCTCTACTTTCTTTATTTCAAAGATGATAGGAAGTTCTCCATCCGGTCCAGGGCCTCTATGAGCTCCTCTCTGGAGGTGGCATAGGAGCATCTCAGAAAGCCTTCACCGCACTCCCCAAAGACGTTGCCAGGGACCACGGCCACCTTCTGCTCCTTCAGCAGACGCTCTGCGAACTCCTGGGAGCTTAGGCCCGTGGACTTTACTGATGGAAAAGCATAGAAAGCTCCACCGGGCTCAAAAGTATTGAGGCCTATGCGGTTTAAGCCCGAAACAAAGAACCTTCTCCTAAGGTTGTACTCGCGCCTCATCCTGAGCATCTCGTCCTTGCCCTTGTGGAGGGCCTCCAGGGCCGCTACCTGGGCCATGACCGGAGCACAGAGCATGGTGTACTGGTGGACCTTGGTCATGGCCGAGATAATGGGCTCTGAGCCTAGGGCATACCCTATGCGCCAGCCAGTCATGGCATGGGATTTAGAGAGGCCATTCAATATTACTGTTCTATCCTGCATGCCCTCCAGCTGGGCAAAGCTGGAGTGCTTTCCCCGGTAGCTGAGCTTGCAGTATACTTCATCTGAAACCACCAGGAGGTCCTTCTCCACCACCACGTCCGCTATCTCCTCCAGGTCCTGCCTGGTCATCACGGCCCCTGTGGGGTTGTTAGGGTAAGATAGGACCAGGGTCTTGGTTTTTGGGGTGACTGCGGCCAGGAGATCCTCTGGCCTGATCTTGAACTCATCCGAGAGCCTGGTGGGAACCGACCTGGCCCTGCCACCAGCTAGCTCCGCGTCAGGGATGTAGGCCACGTAGCAGGGCTCGGGGATCAGAACCTCGTCTCCCGGGTTCACCGTGGCCCTGAATGCCAGATCCACGGCCTCGCTGACCCCCGTAGTTATGAGGATCTGCTCCTCGTGATCATAGGCCAGGCCTAAATCATCCCTGATATCTTCGGCGATCTTCTCCCGCAGCTCGGGCATGCCCTTATTGGAGGTGTAGTGGGTGGTACCTGATTCCAAGGCGTAGATGCAGGCCTCCCTCACGTGCCACGGGGTGATGAAGTCGGGTTCTCCCACGCCCAGTGATATGGCGTCATTCATGTTAGCTACCAGGTCGAAGAACTTCCTTATGCCCGAGGGGGGCATGGCCCTGACCTTGGAGGAGAGGTGAGCCTCGGGGTTCCAGGCATATACCTCCTTTAAACCCTGCTTCTGCTTCACGGGGATATCACCAGCCGTTTGGGCTTCTGCTTATCCTCCAGGACCACGCCGTGCTCCTTGTACGTCTTCAGTACGAAGTGGGTGCACGCCGACTGGATACCCTCTAAGGTTGCGATCTTCTCGGCCACAAAGAAGGCCACCTCCTTCATGGATTTGCCCTTGACAGTCACCTGGAGATCGTAATCCCCTGAGATGAGCCTCACAGAATCCACCTCAGAGAACCTAGCGATCCTCTCCGCCACCGAGTCGTAGCCGGTCTTCCTCTGCAGAGCCACCTTAAGCTCCAGCACCGCGAAGACGTACGACCCTTCGAGCTTCTCCCAGTCGATCAGGGTGATGTATTTCTTGATAATCCCTGCCTCCTCCATCCCCTTGGTCTTCCTGGCCACCTCCTCCTCAGACCTCCCCAGCAGTGCTGCAATTTCTGCCGGGGTGGCCTTGGCATTTTCAGAAAGGATCCCCAGAATCTCGTTCATTAGGGCCTCTTGTATTCACGGCGTACAATTATAGCCTTTGCGCTCCCAATGATATTCATATCTACGGAAAGTTATTAATACTCTTATTACACTGTTAGTAATATGAGGCAGATGAAGTGTCCTAAGTGCAGTTACAACTGGGAAACAAGGGTGAACAAGCCTAAAGCCTGTCCTAGATGCAAGACTAGGCTGGATATAAAAAGGGGCAGAAGAGCATGAGGCTCAACTTTCTCTAACCAGAAGAGGGGGAACGTGGCCGCCTTTCTTTGGATCGTAGATGGCATCGTTGGTTGCGTAGGCCAGATCGGGGTTCCCAAGGCCGCTGAAGAAGATGTCCGACCAGGTGTAGTTGATCTGAGGAGGAGCAAGCTCGGCGTAGAACTCCCACATAAATCGTGCGAAGTTTGTGTCATTCCTGAAGGTCCCACTGTTGGGCGTGGAGTAGAGGCCGTAAAGTGGATCTGTGGATGAGGAGCCGCTCTTGCCTCCGGATAGGAGTAGATCGAGCTGCTGCTCGTCCCCAAGCTTATTGGTCTTTTCCACCACGTGGGTCTGGGCAGCAAGGCCCAATGATATGGATGATACTAATATCAGCGAAGTTATTGCGATAAGGTTTCTCATAATCCCACTATCCCGACTAATAAAGCCCCGGGCGTGATTCGAACACGCGACCTATTGATTACAAGTCAATCGCTCTTACCAGCTGAGCTACCGAGGCCCGTCCTTACATTGTTTACCCTTTTCTTTAAAGGCTTTTCTCATGGCTATTTTCATAGCCTTTCTCGGAGGTCTTCTCGCAGCCATTCATTGGGCCTAACATCTCCGCCATCCGCTCCATGCTCCTGAGAAGAGAGTACCTGGTACCTGGATGCTTGGCCTCAAAGCCGCTCAAGACCTTCTCTACCGGAAGGCACCGGGCGTAAGGGCATCGGTTCTTCATACCAGAAAGGCCGTGGATTCGGGCATAAAGGCCCACCTCCCTGGCTGGAACTCTGGACAAGGGCTTGATTCTTGGAGCTATGCTGAAACAAGGGCTACGACGGAGCCGTCCTATTTGATCCGTCTCTCCTTTAAGGCAGATGCTGAGGGCTGCCCGGGCCTCATCGTCCAGCGTCTCACCTGTGGCCAGCGCCTTGGCTCTCAGATCTACGGCAGCATAATTAAAAAGGGCATCCTTTCCCACCCTGCAGAAGGTGCACTTGTCCTTGGGATCAGCATCATCCACGTCTATGCCGAAGGCGCCCCTGAAGCTGAGCCTTATCCATGGGACATCCAGCATATCAGCGACCCTCGAGGCGTAGTCCAGTGACTCTGGCCTATAGCCCTCTATGCCTTCATCCACCAGCAGAGCTGTGATCTCCAGATCCTTCCTCCGCTCAAAGATGGCCTTTAGGGAACGGAGAAGGCATGAACTTGCACAGTCCCCTCCAAGCGCCACGGCGATCCTTGCACCCCTGGAGAAGGGCCGGGTCAGACGCAGGACCTCGCGTATCTTCCTGTAAAGGTCCTGGTCAAAATGCTCCTGGCAGAGGCTAGCCCCAGAATATTTCTGGCGTACCACCACCCGCCTGCCACATTTATCGCACCTAATCATTTTACCCAAGGCGTCTGGCTAGGGATATAATACATTTTATTTTGATTTTGCCATGCGCTGGCTGAGCCTATTTGGCCTCAAACCTGTGCGCCCTTAAACCTAATCGCCCCTGATCTTGAACCTCAGTATGGCGGCGATGCCTCCCAAGGACTCCAACCTCTGACCAGGCTCAAACTCAGAGCTGAAGACCACCACCTTTCCCCTGGCATTGGAAACCTCGCGCATGAGGTCATCTGCCTCCCGCCTCCTGGCAACCGTGTCCAGAACCAAGAGGCCCTCTATGGCTCCGAAGTCCGCCGCGGATTTGACTTCTTTAAAGCCGTAGGCGGCCTTGCCGCCGGTGGCGATCTCTCTCATGAGGTCCTCTATGAGTTTTGCCTCCCTAGCGATCCTGCTCTCCTCAAGGACAGTGCTCACGGCGCCGCGCCTAAGAACCTCCTGGAAGCCCGACTTGCCTATGGAAGAGGCCTCGTCCATGGTGATGCGGTCGGAGAGGTCGGCGTGGTGCTCGGCCAAAACCTTCCTAAGATCGTCCTTGGTGAAGCCCGGCCCAGCGATGATGATATGGGCATCGGCCCCCGCAGTTCGGGCCACCTCGTCTGCTACCACTCTCAAGAACTCGCCCCTCCTGTCCTCGCATTCTCCCTTGCCGCTTCCTGCGCGAAGCTCTGAGACAGTTTGGACGCCAAACTGCCTGAGCACCCCCAAAGTCGCCTCACCCTCCTCTATGAGGGCCAAAACCACCTTGGGCCGGGAGGACTCGGCCACGGCCTCTTCTATGCGCTTGAGCTGGTCTATTCTCCATCGCTTTATTATGGATAGATCAGAGCCCATCTCTATGTTCAGGGTGTGGTAGGAACCCACGTCCATCCCGAACTTTATTATCCCGTGAATTCTTAGCCAGTTCGAGTAGATGTGAAACTCCACTTCTTCAACATGGATGCCCAGACGAACCGGCTTTCTCTCCACCTTCTCCGGCCGGACTTTATCGGTAACAGGGGCGATCTTCCTGAAGGTCTGGGCAAAGACAAGATTGCCTGGCTCTACCAGGTGCTTGAGATGCCAGAGGTCGTCCAGGGACTCGGCCAGGAGGGCGATCTCCCCCTCCGCCCCTTTGAGGCTCTTCTTTAGGACGCGCATGGTAGACCATCAGATCAAAAGGCTTAAATCATTGCGTGCTATGGGGTAAGTCCGGGCCGCCATAACTCAGTTGGTAGAGTGTCTGGCTGTTACGCCCTTTACCGGGCGCAGGCACCAGAATGTCACAGGTTCGAGCCCTGTTGGCGGCGCGTTTCCTTATAGGGCCTGTAGCTTAGTCCGGACAGAGCGCCCGGCTCATAACCGGGTGGTCGCCGGTTCAAATCCGGCCAGGCCCATGCTAAGTAACTTCTTCTGAAGGTGAAATTAACCTTAAAGCGATCTCTATTGTTATCCTATAAACCATATTGCGTGATCTATCGGGAATCTTCCTCAGTAGATGGGTTAGGGATAGCCCGTGCGGCGACTGAGCACGCCCATTACCCATAAGAGCGTACCCAAAAAGTGATTTTACCCTTTGGAATTCGAGGAGTAGACGAAAAATAGTTATGGGGTAATGAAGAATATGATAGACCAAGCAGGCCGGTCAGATCCAACTCGAGTGGTTGCGAAAAGACCTTCGGAGCAAATCAGACTACATGAACAAAAGATATTACAACTGCCCACGACGACCGCCTTTTGGGGTGCCCACGCGTCTGGGGATCTCATCCCAAGGGCGCGTTCAATCCCCATGCGTGCTGCCCATAACCCTCCTTCCGGGGAAAACACCCTGAAAGACTATGCAATCAGGCTAATCGTATTAAACGTAGAGTAGATAGTTTATTATCCTTGAATTTAGGGTACAACCGGTGAACCTTTTGCTAATCTATTGATGTTCCCCGAGATTGCTTAGGCCTTAATCTAAACATGCTATAAATGGAAAATATATAAACTAAAGTGCCACAAAATAGAAGATTATAAACTAAAAATCTATGAAATTTCAAGATCCTGCATTGGCCGCCATCTGCCAGGTCAGGATCTTCTTTGCGCTTATACCAGTCTTCTCTGCCAGTAGATCGACCCCGGCTCCTGCCAGGTCTTTGGGAGTCTTGACCCCGGCAGCCTCCAGCTTCTCCAAGGTCTTAGGGCCTATTCCATCGATATCCGAGAGGCCGTTGTTTTTGCGCTTCCTTGGGACGCTGCTCTTTTTAGCGATGCCACCCTTCTTAGCCGCCTTTGGCTTGGATGGATGGGCTTTAGCGGAAGCGCCGGAGACGCTAGCAATGGAACCACCGGAAGCAGTCACACAACTGGCTGCTTCTGCAGCCTTCTTGGCCTGCCACTCCAGGAAGTTGCAGTGGGGACATCCCAGATCCCAGGGCCTGCGACCTTTGTTGATGATTCTAACAAAGCTCAGATGGTGCTTCTCGCAGATCTTGTCAGTCATGACCAGGGTGCCAATCTTAGGAAGGGGCAGGGTGAACTTGCAGTTGGGGTAGCCTGAGCATCCAATGAACCTGCCTCCCCTGCGGCTACGTCTTATGATGAGATCCGAGCCGCATTTCTCGCAGGGCCCCACGATCTTATCGGTTCTAAGGCCATCCCTGAGAGATTCGCCTATGTTGTCCTTGTTGCCCTCCAGCTCATCATAGACCTGGGTGAGCATGTCCTTGGACACGTCTACCACCTTCTCCTCGGGGAGCTTCTTCTCGGCTATGGCCAGCATGTCTTTCTCCAGGATGGTGGTCATGTCGGGCTTAGTGATGGTAGGAGCATATTTCTCCAGTGCATCCACTACGGCATAGGCGGTGTTGGTGGGCTTCATGGGATTGCCCTGAACGTAGGCTCTTGCGTAAAGTTTGCTTATGATGTCGTGCCTGGTGGACTTGGTTCCAAGGCCCAGCTCATCCATGAGCTTTATGAGCCGTCCCTGGCCATACCTAGCCGGGGGCTCGGTCTCCTTGGCCAGGATCTCCGTCTTCAGGACCTTGAGCCGCTCGCTCTCCTTAAGCTCGGGCAGTATGTGCTCCTCGGCCTTGCTGTAAGGATAATAGTATCTCCATCCAGCCTCTATGAGCCTGGCTCCGGTAGCCTTGAAAGGCTCGGACCCTATGTCTGCCTTGATGCTGGAGACCTCCCAGGTGCACTCCTCGGCCAGGGTGGCGAAGAACCTTCTGACCACTAGCTCATACACCCTCCACTGATCCTCCTTGAGCTCATCCTTGGAGACGATGGCTGTGGGGTAAATGGGTGGGTGATCGGTAGTTTCCCTCTTGCCCCTGGTGGGGATCATCTTGCCCTGGAGTAACTTTGCGGCCTCGGCGGAGAAGGGACTCTTCTTGAATAGGTTAACTAAAGCCTTGAGATCTATGGATGGGGGATAGACGGTGTTATCCGTCCTGGGGTAAGAAATGTAACCGTTGGTGTAGAGCCCCTCGGCGATCCTCATGGCATTGGCCGCGGAGAAACCAATGCCGCTGGCGGCGGATATGAAACCCGTGGTGTCGAAGGGCGCAGGGGGTTTGTCAACCTTGGGCCTCTTGGTGATCCTGGTGATGACGGCTTCCGGCCCAAGGTTTTTCAGTATCTGATCTGCCTCGGCCTGACCCCAGATCCTTCCCTTGGCGTGCCCCATCCTAACGCCTTTCTCCAGGTCGGCGTAGATCTCCCAATAAGGTTTTGGGACGAAGGCCTCTATCTCTTTCTCCCTGTCCACTATGAGGGCGAGAGTAGGGGACTGGACCCGTCCTACCGAGAGAAACTCCTTACCTAGGCGACCCGAAGTCACTGAGATGAACCTGGTCAGAACTGCACCCCATATCAGGTCTATGATCTGCCTGGCCTCCCCAGAGGCCGCTAGATCGTAGTCCACAGCGCCAGGCTTCTTGAAGGCCTTGATGATCTCATCCTTGGTTATGGCGCTGTACCTGACTCGATCGGCCTTGAGACCGTGATTTGTCTCTTTTGCGATCGCTAATGCCTCGACCCCTATGAGTTCCCCTTCCCTGTCGTAATCCGTGGCTATGGTGATCCTGTCGGCCTCGGAGCCGAGTTTTTTTATGGCCGAAATGATCTTTTCTTGGGTTGGACGGGTGACTATATTTGCTCTTATGAGGTCCCTTATGTCCACCTTCTGCCAGTTATTATAACCAGGGGGATAGTCGATTCCGACTATGTGGCC
>DAXJ01000049.1 GCA_002506335.1 Methanosaeta sp. UBA114 | reverse complement strand
CCGTGTCGCAGGGCATAGGCTCTAAGGCTGGGCTTGAAGATCATTTCCTCGCCGAAGCAGAGCCATCTGACGCCGGGGAAGGTAGATGGGAGGTAGGCCAAGCCAGGGGATGCCTGGGTTGATGGTGCCCTTTAGTGAGTCGATTGAACTCCTATCAGGAAGCCATCGGGAACGCTGGCGCCGACTGGTATCAAGGTAGCATTGCCGATGAAGGTTCTGATACCGATGAATATGAGCTCAGCCATCAGCTTTCCCATGTAAACGCGGGCTAGACCAATGGCTGCCATATCAGCAATAAAAGCCTCATCGCTGATCGCTAAAATCTTGGGGGCGACGTTGGGTACAGTTGAGATCTCACCCCGGGACCCAACCTTGGCCCCCAGCATGCACAGAAAGGTGGCGATGTAGAGAGCGGCGTACTGGGCATTATAGCCCGCAAAAGCACAGATTTGGGTGTATTGATATTGAGGCTTCAAGATGGTTATTATTCAATCCAAAAGCAGGGTGCTCGTGGAGATCTCGATGTGTCTCAGCACGTTTAATACAAAAGAGCTCTTTAAGGGATTAGAGGATTATGATTGGCGGGTTGGTAAGCTCACTTGATCCAATGATAACCCTGTCAGGTATAAGGCTACTCGTGATTCTATTACGCTGACGTACTATATCAGCAAAGGAGCGGTCCGTCAACCCACATCGAGGGCTGGATTCCCGTAACATGGTGTCCTCACAATTGCGGTGGTGCAAGTCCTCTGTTCGTATGCCCATGGTGTGGCAAACGATACCAGAACCTGCGTCTTAAGGGGAAGTACTTCCGTTATAGGAAGTGTCACAACTTGCGGTATTCAACGCCTCAAATGCCGCCTCGTGGTCGCATTAATTACGGGGCGCGCAAGATATGTCGAAAGATTGAGGTAGACTATCCTGAACGCGCACGGGAAAACGCTAAGCTTCCCCGTTACACGCACAAGTTCAAGTTCAGGCACCTACTCAAGAATCGAACGGCCAACATTTGCTCAACGTGTGCTGTGAGTTTAAGTTTCTTTGAAAGGTGTAATAATGTATACGATAACGATTCAATAGGTACGAGATCGCTCGGCAAGTAGGCATCCACAAAGACCAGGTACATAGACGGGTTAAAGCATCACTGGAGAAGGGAACTCAAGGAAGATGCTTAGAGCTAGATTTCAAGGCCTTAATCACCCATTTTAATACTACCTAGCGTATCAATTTCTAAAGTGGTTTTTTTACCCTGGACCAGCTTATGGAGGTGGAGGCAGGAGAGCGAGGGCAAAATGGAAGAATTTGCCAGGATCTCTAGGTGTAGGGTATATAAACGCAAGACTTACGGGACCATATAGAAAGAAGGATAATCAAAAGGGCTTAAATAAGACTTAAATAAACCTCCGACTATAGAAGATTCAATGGATATTGCATTTTGGCACGTCACGGGCGTGGCTGCAGCGATTCTGACCATGTTCGGCTTTGTGCCCCAGATACAGAAGACGCTCAAAACCCATTCAGTGGATGACGTGAGCCTCCCCATGCTCATCCAGTGCAGCATGGGCGCCATCCTCTGGGCGGCCTACGGCGCCCACAGGGGCGAGTACATACTGATAATCTCCAACGTCATCACCCTCGCAACCCTGATCATCGCCATAGGGCTTTACTTCAAGTATAGGGCACGAGGACCCCTAAGACCCTTGTAGGAATTTAGAACCCTCTTTAGGCCGCTCTTAGGCATTCCTTAAACCTTTCTCAATCCTTCTTAGAACTTTCTTAGGCTCTGCTGGATCCATCAAAGCTTTCTACATTTGATGTAGATCCTATATCTCAGGAGGTTGACAGAAGGCATCTTTTGGGCTACCTTGGATTCTATGACCATGGATAGCCTCTCTTGGACGAAGGCCGGGTGTTAGATTAGCTGAGTCATAATCGGGGACATCGAGGTTACATAGCTCGCCTGACCGAATACAACCAAAGAAGAGAACTTTCAACACACAGTAGTGCTTTAGGTTATCGCAGGCACTGAATATCTTTATTATATCTGTTCCATCGAAGTAATAAGGCAGGGAGTTATTTAGCTTAAGGAATGGCAGCTTAACAGGGCGATCAATCATAGCATGGTATTTGATTATAGCTGCGGAGAAGTTATTCATGGCACTTCGTGATAGCCCCTTATCATGGAGCGAATCGTAAAATTTCTTGGGATCATCTACAGAAGGTGACTCGGAGTTTACTTCTGAGAGATAAGTATTAATTAGCTTTATATATAGTATAATGGTATTTTTCTTAAGTCCTAAATTCTCTAAGTACCTATTAAACCTGCTCAATGCGGGCTTTAAATCCGTCTTATCTCTCTTCCTGCTCCAATCAACTGTGACCTTACGCATTGGTATCTATTCCTAGGAGCATTTTTGCAGTATCTATCACCTGCTGGTCGGGCGTATAATGCAAAATCGTTATATGGAGTGCGGGGAAAGGGATTCGAACCCTTGAACTCCTGCGAGAATAGATCTTGAGTCTATCACCGTTGGCCTGGCTTGGTTATCCCCGCGCGTGCTGATTCCTTTGAGGCTTATCCAGGGTATTGCGGTATCTAGTATTTATAGGTTTGCGGGGATTAGAGTTATCTCTATCTCCCAACTATCATCTAAGAGCTTTAGGAAATCTACAAATATCTTTACAATGTAGCCACAGCGATGAAAATGAAGGGGATAATCGCACTGCTGGTGATGCTCCTAGTGCCGGGAGCGGTTCAGGCACTAGAGGTTAATACCCTCTTAGACCAGATTGAAGAAGTACCGGGTCTTAGCATTGTGCCAATCAATGAAACAGCTTGGACGTTAGTAGTCAATCCGCCAGGGCAGCTTTGCTTGAGCTGTGCCTGCGATACAGAACACCTGGGTGAGACTCATGCCAATTCGTGCTGCAAACCCGACTGTGCGACTCAGCACCCAGGGACTTGCGACCAAAACGATTGTCTTTGGAGCGATACCCAAGGGAAATGGATACATAATCGGTGCAAAACACATGTTTAGGTGAGGATTTATGAAGTTATATTTGGTTCTGCTGGCAATGAGCCTTATAGTTATCCCAGGGGCATCAGTAGACACTAATATTTTAGCTTCAAATATTAATGGTTCCAACGAGGTTATAAATGGATTTAACCATTTACAAGATGTAATAGATATGGCTAGTCCAGGTAGCATTATCTGGTTTTCGCCAGCGACATATAGTGGGTATGGTGTGACAATCGATAAGTCCTTGACCTTAGTTGGCGCAGGCCCAGATAAAATGGTCGTAGATGGAGGCAATACAGGCCCAGTGTTTACTATCGGTAAGACTAACCCAGACATTGATGTCAAGCTATCTGGTATGACTATCCGGGGTGGTTCAAGTGAACGTGGCGCAGGTATTAGTAACTACGGCAGGCTGACCGTAGAAGACTCGACCATAACAGGAAATACCGCTGAATTTGGAGCTGGTATCTACAACTTCAAGACAGGCAAGCTAGTACTAGTCCACGCAGACGTAATGGGAAATAAAGCAACCAGCGATGGTGCCGGGGTTTATAACGGCGCTGGAACACTCATTATAAATAGCGGCACCATAACTGAGAACACTGGAGAGGTTGGCGCCGGTGTCTTCAACGACTTCGGTACGATGGTCATAAACGGCGGTACCATAATGAAGAATACAGCTACCTCAAGATGTGGCGGGGTTTTAAATTTAGGTGACCTTGACCTTAGAGGTGGCAGCATAGTCGATAACACCCTAGGTAACGTATACACTCCATCTCTGACCTAGGAAGGCATTAGCCTTCTCCTTTTTACATAGATCTCTAGAAGAAATTAAACGTGGCGATTGAAAGCTCTTAGCACTTTCGCGGGGTATATATGTAGAACAAACATTCTAAGTGTTGTCGAAACGCGCTTCGACAATAGGCATCAAATCGTATTTTCCCGATGTCCTGGGGGCGCAATAAGTATATAAGAAATAAAATTTCTAATCCACGTGGGACACGCACGTCCAGTGGTAGTACCCCAGGATGCCCGTACCCGTGACCTGATCGAACTCCTCCAGCTCCATGCCGCATATCTGGCAAAGCTCGCCATCCTCCACCTCTATCTCGGCATCGTTGCAAAGCACTGTTACCATCTATTTTTCATGAACCTCGGCCAGCTTTAAGCTTTCTCCTACGTCTGGAATGAAGACCAACGCTGACCCTGGATCGATAAATTCATAACGCTCTTTGAACGCATTGCAGCCTGCAGAGGTGTCGAGTGTTGAAGATAATCGGTCTGACCGATAAAGAGGTCGAGTCCAGCTTACGCAGCGCCGGGATTGGCATGTCCGTGGCCGAGGCGCGCTCTATTGCCAAGGTCCTGAATAGGGACCCTACTCTTACAGAGCTATTCTGCTATGATGCCATGTGGTCTGAGCATTGCTCATATAAGAGCAGCCGCGCCACCCTCAAGGAATTCATGCCAACAGAAGGCCCAAACGTCGTCCTCGGTCCACAAGAGGATGCTGGGGTAGTAGCCATAGATGATAAATGGTGCGTAGTCATCTCCCACGAGAGTCACAACCATCCGAGCCAGGTCCTACCTAACGAAGGCGCAGCAACCGGGATAGGTGGCGATGTCCGCGATGTGAACTGCATGGGTGCGACGGTAGTGGCGACCGCCGATCCCCTGCGGTTCGGGAATCCCTACGGCCCCCAGAAGAACAAGGTCCGATGGGTGGCAGAGGGAGTCGTGGATGGGATCTGGCAATATGGAAACGCCCTGGGCGTGCCCAACTTGGCAGGAGATGTGGTCTTTGATGAAAGTTTCGACTTCAACTGCCTTGTGAACATCGTGGCCTTGGGGATCATGAAGAAGGACCAGATAATTCACTCCAGGGCTCCCAAAGGAGCTGGCGAGAAAGAGTACGATGTGATACTGATAGGCAAACCTACCGATGCCAGCGGCCTGGGTGGTGTGACCTTCGCCTCGGAGGCCTTGTGCGAGGAGGACGAGGCCACCAACCGCGGAGCTGTTCAGATACCCGACCCCTTCCTTAAGAACGTGCTCTTCAAGGCCAATGACGACCTTTTCAGGTTAGTCAGGCAGGAGGGAGTGGAGATAGGCTTCAAGGACCTGGGGGGCGGCGGATTTACCTGTGCCACATCGGAGATGGGATCGTCCGCAGGCTACGGTATGGAGATCGATCTGGACATGATGCACAAGGCAGGCGACTTTCCTCCAGAGGTCCTCAGCATCGCAGAGACACAGGAACGCTTCCTCATCATATCCCCGAGAAAGCTCAGGGAGAGGATCCTGAAGATTTACAATGAGGACTGGGATTTACCCAATGTATACGAGGGCGCCAGGGCCAGCGTCGTTGGGAAGATCGTCACTCACGATAGGTTCCTGGCGAAGCACAAGGGCCAGATCGTTTGCGATGTACCCATTAAGCACCTCACTGGAGGCATCAGATACCAGCGCGAGGAGAAGCCCCGTGCGATGAGCCTGGCCGAACCGGTCGTAGATATGCCTGTGGACATGAATGCGGTCATGCTCAAGATCCTGGGATCGCCCAACATCGCTTCGAGGGAGTACATCTACAGATATTATGATACAGAAGTCATGGGCAACACTGTTATCAGACCCGGAGAGGCCGATGCCGGCCTCATAGCTCCCGTTAGAGGAGAAAAGTTCGGCGTGGCTCTGGCAGTGGATTCCAATCCATTCTACGGAAGGATCAACCCGTACTGGGGCGGCGCAACATCTGTGGCAGAGTGTCTCAGGAACGTGGCTGCCATCGGAGCTACTCCCGCAGCCATAACCGACTGTCTGAACTTCGGCAATCCGGAGAAGCCCGAGGCCTTCTGGGAGTTCAGGGAGGCTGTCAAGGGCCTGTCTGAGGCCTGCAAGAAGCTCTGGCTAAAGGGCTATGTAAACCAACCCATTCCCATTGTATCAGGAAATGTGAGCTTCTACAACGAGTGCCCCTCCGGTTCAGTAGCTCCATCCCCGGTGGTCGCCTGCGTGGGCACCATGAAGGACGCCGATAAGGCTGTTACCATGGAGCTCAAGGCCGCTGGGGATAAGCTATTCCTTATAGGGCCACGCTACGATGAGCTCGGCGGCTCGGAGTACTACAAGACCATCTTCGGCGTCACAGGAGCCAATGTGCCTATAGTCAGGTTCGAATTGGAGCGGAGCATGATCTACGCTGTGATCGACGCCATAGACCAGGGCTTGGTGGCAGCCTGCCACGACATATCCAATGGTGGCCTGGCAGCCACGCTGTCGGAGATGGCTCTCACAAGGCCTGCAGAGCTCGGCCTGGATGTTGATCTGAGCAATGCCGGAGGTCCGGGCATGAGGACTGACAAGATCATGTTCTCGGAGTCCTCAGGTTTCGTGATAGAGGCCAAGGCTAGATCCGAGGCAAAGCTGGCTGAGATCATAAAGATCTACGGCCTGGAGATCATGGAAATAGGATCCGTGACCAAGGCCAGAAGGATATTGATGAGAAATAATGGGTCTAACGTGGTCGATCTCGACCTGGACGAGGCCAGAAAGGTTTGGGTTGAGGGCCTGGCGGAGGCGATGAGGTGAAGATCGCTGTGATGCAGTTCCCTGGGACGAACTGCGAGTACGAGTGCCTTGTGTCGGTCAAGGAAGTGGGCATGGATGGAGAGATCTTCAGGTGGAACCGTCCTGCTGCAGAACTTTCTGTCTTTGACGGATTTATAGTCCCAGGCGGTTGGTCTTACGCTGACAGAATCAGAGCAGGGGTGATAGCATCTAAAGAACCGGTGATGGATGCCCTTAGAGAGGAGGCGGCCAAGGGAAAGCCTATCCTAGGCATATGCAACGGCTTCCAGATCCTGGTCGAGAGCGGCCTTCTGCCCGGCACCACCTGCAACGGCAAGGTTGAGATGGCCCTAGCCCAGAATGTGATGATCTCGAATAAGAGGATCGTTCGAAGGGGCTACTATGTCGACTGGGTCAACATCAAGCACGACGCAGCGCCCAGGAGGTGCAGCGGCTCTTTCAATTTGAGCAAGGGCGAACTTCTGCAGATACCCATAGCCCATGGCGAAGGTAACCTGGTGACCATGGAGAAGAGTCTCATCCAGAACCTCAATGACGAAGGTCAAGTGGTCTTCAGGTACTGCGACAGCAATGGCCGTACGACCCCTGAGTTTCCAGTAAACGTTAACGGAAGCACTGAGAATATCGCCGGCATCTGCAACCCTGAAGGAAACGTTCTGGGCATGATGCCCCATCCTGAGAGGGCGTTCTTTGCCTGGCAGCTTCCACCCCATGATCTGAGGAAGCACCAGAAGGACGCTGTGGGAACGGGAAGAAGGATATTCGAATCCATGAAGCGCTATATCGAGGTGACAGCATGAGCAGGATCAACCTTCGAGTCTGGTTGATTATACCCGACGCTGAGGCGGCTACGGTAAAGAATACGCTCATTCGTCGTATGGGCTACGGAGATACCCTAGCCGATGTGAAGAAGGAGCGCCTCTTCAGCATTGACGTGGATTCAGGCAATCCTCAGGAGCTGGCCAAGGCCTTTGCCAAGGAGCTGGTCAATGAAAATAAGGAGAGCTACAGGGCCTACTTTGATGGGATCAAGTTTGAGGCTGGGTATGTGCCAGTGAAGGTTGCGCTGAAGATCGAAGATGGTGAGGCTATCTCCATCATGTACAGGCTCAGGAACAGGCTTGGGTTCCAGAATGTGAGGGGCGTGGAGAAGGCGACGGTCTGGAAGCTGTACCTTAAGGGGGAGAATCCGGAGAGTGCGGCTAAGGAGATTGCAGAGGGGCTGCTTATTAATCCCAATAAGGATAGCTATGAGATCTTGGGAAAAGAGTCATCGGTTAGGGTAGTAGCGGCGATGAAATGAGGATTTTTATTTTTCACACCGCTTAAATTTTTTGATAATATTTAAATGAGTTCTAAAACTCCAACCCGTTTCCATATAAAGGTACAATCCTGGAATACTCCATTTATTGTATCGGTTAGAGCCTTACCACAGCATTCCATAACTATTATAGCGTAACGTTAATTATAGGTCATAAGGTAATGCCTACGAAGTTTTCCTCGGGCTTTATTTTTGCCGAATTGAAATCGGACCATAGCTTTTGGCCTATTTCTTTCTAATCCCCATGATGCAGCCCCTTTAGCAAGGGTTTCGACATCTAACAATCTTCCGATTCAGGCATTGTCTAGAAAGAACAGAGAGTTCAATCTCTGCCATATTGAACCAACTTCCCTTCCTAGGGATAAAGTGGAATTCGAACGTTTTGGCTAGCACAAAGGCTTTCTCTGGAAGACCTTCATAAAGTGTTATAGATGTAGTGCCAACGTGTTGCGAGGGTAATTTTCCCGTGAAGTTCGCATAGTCTACTTTAGTTATGTGTTCTTTGACACAGGTCCTTCTCTTACCTTAGTAGAGGATTACAAGCGATAAAGGCTGAGCAAACGCCATTGCGCTGATATTCATAGTGCTCAATAAAGGCACAGTTCTAAAGTTGCTCGGTCGTAACGCTGAAGCAGATGCAGCCTTCGATAAGGCCAGGGCGATGGACTATAGCGGCTAATAGCTCCTTCAATTCTTCAACCGTGACCTTTTAATGATATCTAAAAGTCAAATAGGGACTTCTGCCTTTTACCACCTTGCGATGTCTCAGATTGTGATTTCTTTTCCCGCTTCTTATCGCCATCAGTCTCCTTATCGACATTATCTCCAATGTTTTCAGAGTTATTATCGACTCTATCCTCAACGGAGCGTCTCCTCTCCCGGGTGGATGGCTTAGAGGGCGATGGAGAGGCTGATTGAGATAAAGATTGAGATGATGATTGAGTAGGTGATGGAGATAGCGTTTGAGATAACGATTGAGAGGATGACTGAGTGGGCAACCGAGATCCTCTCCACCCAAACTCTATATCCTCAGTCTGCTCTTTCTCCTTCAAGACTTGGGACTCCTCAAAGATAGCCTGGACCTTCTTGGTAGTGGGATTGCTTCCCATGAGCACGGCTATCTCATCGGTGTTCAGGTCCAGCTCGGCAGCAATTCTTGGTCCTAATTTCTTGCTTTTGATAAGGTCGCCTACGAACCACATTAGCTCCATTCTGGCGTAGCCCTTGGAGACGTGCAGGTGTCTTGCCACCTTCCCGGCCGCCGAATCTCTTATGTTCCTGGCCTTCTTGGTCTGGCCCATCCTACGCCAGAGGCTCGGGGGCCTGAAGGCCACATAGCTCGGCCTCCTTCCTCTCCTGGAGGCCTGGACGCCTCCAGTCATTAGGAAGCTAGCGTACCTCCACAGGCCGTAGTTCTGCCTTATCCTTACCCTGCCCAGGAAGATATCGGCTCTGGATAGGATATTGAAAGCCCTGGCCAGATCCTCCTGGGTATAGGCCGCGGGCAGGTTCTCATCTATCCAGTGGATGAGATCCTCGGGACTCTCGTCCAGATCGTAGGATGTCCTGAGGGCCTCGATGGAGCTGTTTCCCCTGAAGACCTTCTCCAGGGCTTGGAAGATGGAGAGCCTATTATCCCGTTCTGCGGTGGCCACATCCTCCAGGCTAAGCTCTGTTGAGCCCTCGGCAGCAGCCTGAAGGTCGTTGATGGCGCTTCTTAAATCTCCTCCAGCCCTCCCGGCTATGAGCTCTAGGGCCTCGGGATCACACTGGATTCCCTGGTCTTGGCAGATGCCCCGAAGTCCTGAGACTATGGTCGGAGATCTTATAGATCTGAACTGGATGCCTTTGGCATTCTCTCTTATGGCCCTGTCCAACCCGTAATAGTCATTGGCTATGAGAAGAACAGGCTGGCAAGAGTTCTTTATGAGCTTGAGCATAGCCGAGGCTCCACCGCGGTCGGCGTTACCGTGAAGGTTGTCGGCCTCGTCTAGGACTACGAGGCGCCTTTTGCCGGAGAAGGTCCTGCTTAGGGCGGCAGGCCCCGCGATGCTGTTGATGGCCCCGGCGGTCCTGGAATCGCTGGCGTTCATCTCGACGTAATCCCAGCCGAACTGATTTCCAAGAGCCTGGGCTGCCGAGGTCTTGCCGCTTCCTGGAGGGCCGTAGAGGACTGACGCCCTGGTCACGGGCTTTCCTTCCTCCCAGGCCCTGGCCCAGGCATCCAATTCAGAGACCGCCTTGTTGTTCCCCAAAACATCCTTCAGGGCCCTTGGCCTGTACCTCTCCGTCCACTTGAGGGGTGCTGTTAATGCCATTGCCGCCATCACTGCCGTCCTTTCGTCCCGTCAGTTCTAATTACCAATCCTATTCTTAATAGGTCCTATTATACTCTGGAATCTTATTATACTGCCGAACCTTTCAGTCCAGCGGCCTTGCAGACCCATCCCTTTACCAGATGCCCTCCTTGCCGGTCATCTCCTCTACTCTGATCTCCCAGATAGTCATGGGCATCCTTTCTAAATCTTCGGCATTAAACTGCTTGCCTCCGTGGCCGCCTATTCCCTTCTTGGTGAAGATCTCGAACATCTTCATCTTGGCCGCGACGTCAGAGCTCAAGGAAGCGATCCCATAAGCCAACACGCTCGACCACTTCTCTCCTGATAAAGAGTCCACCTGGAAGCAGACCCTAGGATTGCCGGTGGCATATTCCACCTTCTTTCCCTCTCCTCCGCCCCTAGAGTGGAGGTATATCACTCCCTCGGAGTAGACGTAGGACATGGGCACCGCATAAGGCTGATCATTCAAGGATAAGCAGAGCCTACCGTACCTGCTTGAGGATAGGTGTGATACGCATTCCTCCCGAGATAGGGATCTGGGCTTCATGGACTTAGATCAGATCTATAGGATTATACCTTTTAGCATGAGCTTTTTGGCACATTTTTTATATGGGGATCCTCTGGCTCAATGGCCTCGCCCTGTGAAGGCACCTACTATAAGGACTATGACACCCAGAGCGATGATGGAGATTCCCGGGAAGGAGGTCTCCATCTGGAACTTGGTGGAGCCCATCTCCGCACCTACGATCTTCCAGCTGTGATCAGAGATCTGCTTTCCACCGCTCTCGGCTACCTGTATTCCTATCAGGGCTATCCCTGTGATTACCAGGAGAACCCCTATGATCGCCATAAGACTTGATCCTGACATTGCTAACTCCCTAGGAAGGTAATGGAACAAGGATGGTATAACTTTTTGGGCTCCTTGCTGTCTCATGCGGATAATCCAAAGGTGTAGACTAACGAATTACAGGAGGCATTAATACTTACTAAACGCTATCTATAGACAACTTATAACGGAATAAGCCCTAAAGATGTGCATATTGAAGATCGTTTAGCTGATGATATCCATCCCCTTAGGATTACCTCAAGGATATATCAGGACTAGCAAGTGATCTAATCAACTACCCTCTCCCCTTAAGGGTATCGCTTGTAACCCCGTGAAAATTTAGGCTACGATAGGCAGGTTGACTTCTACCCTGGCGGCTATATTAGCCGCTGCAACGTGATATGTCTGAACAGAGAAACCACAGAATATATATTTAAATTCATCCCTGGCAGGACGGTTAGACCTGGATCTATCATGGCATATAGGGCATTCCTGAGAAGTATATGCAAGATCAATGTAGACTGAAGGAACGCCAGCTGTAGCTATCTTATGTGTCACGAACTCTCTAGCTGGTTAAAGCTCCAGGGTTGATAGCCGTGTCTCTGAGCTTTTGTTACCATATGACTTGCGCGCTTGAAAGGTTATTCAAAAATAGTATAAGTTGTATTAAGTTTCATGAATGGCGTGTTATGGCCAAATGGACATTACTAAATGCAATTACCTTGATTACTTAAACATCCTGCTGGCATCAACAGACGCATTTACTTGTACTGAAGCAGCAAGATGTCACGTAGATAAGTATAATAGCCCCCACATGGCGCTTTTACCCGTCTTCTTCGAAGATAGCCTCCGGACACAGAAGCGCTACGAAATGAGGTAAAAGGCATTATTGATCCTCGAGTTTCTTAATCATCGGCGATAT
>DAXJ01000111.1 GCA_002506335.1 Methanosaeta sp. UBA114 | reverse complement strand
CCAAAGAATGCCCGCCCTCGTAAACCTTGTGGCATGGCGCATTTCCTTCGACTATATCGCAGAAGATGCAGCTCTTCTCATTGGAACCTTCCGTATAACCACTCCGTCAAGTCAGTTGAGGACTAACCTTCATGATTAACCCTTCGGCTCCCTGAATTGGAGACGCTACTAAACCTGGCGAGGGAGTCCGTCGTGGCCAGCGCCCAAACCGCCTGACTCAGGCTGATGACGCCTATCAACGTAAGGGAGACTTATATGTGGCAGTAGATCTCTATTCAACAGCCCTGATCGCCATAGTAGTGGTATTTACCGACGTTTTATGTATACGATTTCACGCCTCATCATCGATTTTAGAGGCTGTAGCCGGCATAATCCTGGGATCCGTTCTAAGCGTCAGAATAGAACCGTGGCTGGACTTCCTGGGGACCTTCGGAGGCCTGATGAAGTCATTTCTTGAAACCAAAAACGCTAATATCAGGCATATCGTATCTCCTGGCATGGATCAGTTCCCTATATTCGATCGGGGTGGTCTTCCCTGGTAGAGCTAAAAGAAGTCGCAGCTAGACTCCTTTTAGCCACGTCCCTGCCAGATGAAACGGTCTTTGGCATCCTAGATACCAGGTACACCACCGTGGACTATTATCGTATGGCCTGCCACGCCATCTTCGATTGCAAGAGATGCGCAAACTGCTGTACCACAGGCAACCCAATAAGGCTCAGACGAGAGGATGCAGCCAGGATCGCCAGGCACTTTAAGATCCCTGTGAGCAAAGCCATAAAGAAGTACACGATCCTTGATGGCAAGGGATATTCAAAGTTCAAGGCTGTGGAGCCCTGCCGGTTCTATGATCCATCCATCAAAGGCTGCAGGATCTACAATGCCAGGCCCTGGTCGTGCCGGATCTTTCCCTTCTTGGGCATCTACGGGTCTGAGGACAAGGTACTTGTCCACGAATCCTGCCCGGGATCCATAGAAGCCCACCAGGCCCTCATGTCTGCTCTTGAAAAGGTTCAAAGGGAGCAAAAGGAGATTGGAAGGAGCGATGAAACTGATAAGAAAACAGATAAAGAGGATATCAGAATGGCCAAAGAGTGGTTCAGGGCTCTTCTGGAAGGTCTAGATCGCTGACCCTCTCCCCAAAGCACTCCTCCAGGGAGGCCCTGGCCTTCTCCTGAACCTCAAAGGGGCAGCATGTCTGCCAGGCCTTTTTCAGGTGCTCTACGGCTTTCCTATCCCCAAGTTCACCCAAGCTCCAGGCAGCCCAGGCCCTGATATCCCTCCGGTCATCCCCAAAGACTATATCCACCAAGGGCTCCAGGGCATCGCTATGGCCAATTTCTCCAAGGATGGTGACCGCGGTAAGCCTGATCTCCGGGACCTCATCCTTGAGGGCGGCCAGGGCAATCGAACATGCCTTCTGGCCTTTTATCTTCCCCAGGGACCTGAGAGCTTCCGCCCTCACAGCGGCCGTTTCATCTGCCAGGGCCGTAGCCAAAGGCTCCAATGCCTTCTCTGATCTTATCTCCCCCATGAAGGCAGCGACCCGCCTCCTGACCTCTGGGTCCTCGTCTGTGACCTGGCCCGCCACATCATCCAGAGCAGCAGCGTGCTTTAGCCACGCTAGGCCGATTATGGCCATTCCCCTGGTCTCGGGCACCGGATGTTTTAAAAGCTCCATCAGGGCTTTGACTGCGCCTAAGTTTCTCAAGGCCACGGCAGCCCTGAGCCTCACATCCTTGACGGCATCGGATTTCATGGCCTCCACCAGGTGAGGCACAGCACCTTTGTCTCCCACTTCCTCCAAGGCAGCGGTGCACCATTCCCTCACAGCGTGGTCTGAGTCGGAGAGCATGGCCCTGGCCAGAGGATCGATGGACCTCACACACTTAATTTTTCCCAGGGCCCAGGCAGCCTTGTACCTCAGCTCGGATTGCTCTCCATTCTCCAGGGCATCGATGAGATCATCTATGGACTTCTCACCCAAGCCCACAAGAGCCCAGGCGGCTTTTTGACGCTCGAAATAGTTATCGCTGTTTTTCAGCGTGGTTATGAGATCACGAGGACCATCCATGCGCCTTTATATCGCGCAGGGTATTTTAAAACCTTGCCCATCCAGAGTGTGTCTATCATATTGATGAATTTATGTTTAGTCTTAATAATATTCTCAAGCTATGCTCTAGCTTTCCTCTAATAAAACGAGCATGGATACCATAAAATTCAAGGAGATGATTAGCGATGAACTAGTGGACAACACAAACGCTAAGCCAATACCAGACGATAAAAGATTCTACTTAAGGCCACTCCTTTCGGTTCCGCTAAGTAAAGAGGATCGTTTTGCGGCGTATATTAAATCGGTTCGTGAAAAGACGGAAGCAAGCTTATTAAGAGTCATTGGCAAAATAACATATCCTCAAGAAGAGATATTACAAGAAGCGATTACTTGTATCTCGTTTTTTATATACAGCGACAAGAAGAGGAATAACTGGGATAAATTTCCAGAATTAGAACGAAATCTGGAAGACGAGAGGTTGAAAGATGAACTAACGATAATAGGCAAAATAAGGGCTAATTTTGCGCGCCAGGGTGGAGCCGGGCAGCAGAAATGCAAACTCTATACCGTTTATGAGCTGGTCCAGAACCATAATCTCAATCACCCTTTAGAGTTGCTACATGATAAATTGAAAGACTTTATTTTAGCAAAACTAGATGATAAATCAATTACCTTTACCTTAGACTCTATAGTAAGCTTTGTCTGCGCCTATAACAGTGAACTATCCGAAGGATTGGTCGCCGAGGACACACCAAAAGGAAATGGAGAAATCTGCTTCAAATGTGGTGCCTTAGCTGGGACGGAATATAAGCCACAAAAGCACTTCCTGAAATCAGGAGGCTTTACCAAGAGGGCCACCCTCAATGACCAGAGTAAACGCGAGTGCAATGCCTGCCAAATAGAACACCTGTTAATAAATTGTTTGCTCGAAAAGAGCAATATAAAAGTTACAGATGATATAGCTTTCTTCTATTTCTGTTTTGACTCAGTTTTCGTCAATATAGATCCGTTCCAGGCGCAGACGAGTAAAGTTGAGATAGCAATCCATG
Organism: Methanosaeta sp. UBA114; assembly: GCA_002506335.1. Taxonomy (GTDB): domain Archaea; phylum Halobacteriota; class Methanosarcinia; order Methanotrichales; family Methanotrichaceae; genus UBA114. The sequence continues at coordinate 2,355 of DAXJ01000111.1, read as the reverse complement.
TGATAAAAACTGAAAAGCTTGGGTTGAATTTCAGGCCAGGTGATTTTACAACACCATCTCACGTCGAACCGACAGCTATCAGACTTCCAAAGAAGCAGCCGGGACAATCTAGTAAGAGCATCCGTAGAGCGCAAGCATGGAACATCCTTTTTCGACAGCGACAAGGTCCAACTCGCCGCCTGCTACATGCTCCTGGAAGACTACCTGGGAGAGCCCGTGTGAATGGGCTACCTCTACATCTTCGGCACCAACGAGCGCTATGCCATTACTATCACCGATTGGCACCGTAAACATGTGATGCAAGCAGTGAATGCCATCCGGAGGACGACCGTGGACCGCGTTCCAGACTTTGCCCAGGAGAGAAACAAGTGTAATAAGTGCAGCACAGTTCAGTATTGCATGCTCGAGGAGACCGAATTGCTGGAGGGTACCAAAAGATGAAGGCTAGCGAAGGCATCTTCGATGACATCGTAGTTTATGTGACCAAGCAGGGCTGCCAGGTGGACGTAGATGGCGAACGTGTTACGGTCTACCTGAAGGGTGAAGGGGAGATTGCCACATTCCCATGAGCCAGATAGATACCATAAACATTTTCGGCAACATCAACTTCACCACACCATTTGTGGCCAGTGCCAATGAGCATGGTATAGTCCTGAACTACTTCACCCAGAATGGAAGATACCGGGGAAGTTTTGTCCCCGAACGCAATACCATCGCAGAGGTCAGACGCCGCCAATATGCCCTTTCGGAGAAGGAGGGCCTGGAGATCGCCAAGAGTATCATCCGAGGTTTAAATACGCCGTCACACGACGCAAGGCGGTCAGGATGCAAGCAATTTTATTGAGAAAAGCAATAACAGGAGAACTAAAAGAGTATCACCCCCAGGAGTTCAGGCGATGCGATTGGCTGTTGCCTATGATATCAGCGAGAATAAGATCCGTACAAGGGTTTTCAAGATACTTGAGAGATATGGCGCATGGAGGCAATACAGTGTCTTCGAGATTGAGATCAGCGACATACAGCGCCTGCAGATGGAGGATGAGATAAAAACAGTAATCAAATCTGGGGATAAGGTAAGGATATATGAGCTATATGAACGCTGCGTCGGAGCTATTACAGATCTTGGAGAGAAACAACCTGAGAAGAGATCTAACATCGTATGGTGTTTTCATCAACCTTTATTAAGGTAGGGTACGGAAGAGGTCCATTTTTTAAAGCCTGATCTTCGGGCATTTAGAAAGGTTTATAGCTCAAAAGGGCTCATCTAATGGTGCCGTTGCAGCTTATTGGAAAACCCATTAGGGATTGAAACCTCTCCGATAAGTTGCAACATGATCGAATATATAAAAGCCAAAAACCTTTAAAACTAGATTCAGCAAGGCCTGTAGCCTTGCTTTTATCTTCAGATAGTATAGATTTAAAATCGTCTACCAGATGATCTGGCAGGCTTGTGCTTCTGGTAGCAATTGCTGCAGTACACAGGCCTGTCGCTGTTTGGCTTGAAGGGAACCTGGCAAGTCTGTCCGCAATCGGCGCAGGTCGCCTCATGCATATCTCTGGGGCCGCTGCTTCTTGAAGAGCTATCTTTTTTGTTGGCATCTTTTGGGAATGGCTTTGGTTCGAAGCCTTCTTTTAATCCATAGGTTCGCATTTTATATCACATGCCTTTTTGTTTTAGGTGGGCTGCGGCCACAAGAACATCTTGACTAAATCAAATCTAAGCGACGCGATGCAGCCTTAATATAATACAAACGCGCAGCTTTGCCATATACCTTTCGGTTCATAGAAAGTGGTACGTGGGAGAAGCTATGGTTAAAGAAGATGCTTAAGAAGATTTAGGAAGAATAATCACTGCCTACTTCAGCTACGGTTTTGACTTCTCGCATCCCATGTCCAAGATAGGTCTAATGGTAGGCTATCTGATAGGAATTATACTACCTTCACTGGAGCTTCTGAAGCCTAAATACAGGAAGATCGTACATTCAGCCATCGAACTTGGGATATCAATGGTAATACCCTTTTCCAACTCCCCATCCATGTTTATAGGTGCTCTCCCAGTATTAATTCTGAAGAGGCGAACTACCCTACCCTGAAGGGCAGGGATTCCCACTTCATGGCCAAAACTTGCACCACTGAGACGTGATGCTGAGAGTTTGACCCTATGGGCGCTACGGGCTGTTCCATATCTGCACTGCGTTGTAGTCGCGGTCAGAGGAAAAACCCAAATAGGGACAATCACGAACCTTATCCGATAGCGCTTCCTTAACAATGCTACCGCAGCAGGAACACCTCTGAGGAGTGTTACGTGGATCTACAGCTATCAGCTCTCGACCAGCACTTTGAGCCTTGTATGAA
>DAXJ01000022.1 GCA_002506335.1 Methanosaeta sp. UBA114 | reverse complement strand
CCCGTGCCTGAGTATATAAATGTTGCGGCATGCGATGGCGTTGACTGCTGAAGGCAGCCAAACCTTAAGCTTTTTTACCCTACGGACAGTTTGGAAACCTTGACACAGTTTAAAAATACAAGCATTAATAGACATTAACCACTGTGGCTATATTTGGACGCGCCTTTAATAAGCATCCTTCTAATTGAGGCCTACGCACCGTGTGTTTTTATTCTTTGAAGGCCCCATACCTGTTAGAAAACTATGGGTGTCGCAGGTTCAGGCGGAAATCGGTATGAATAAGGGGTCCTGTTCAATATGTCGTTTATCCATCCTGATAATCCTATTGGTCGGCAGCACGGCCTTGGCTGCACCAGTAGCCCCCATATACGCAGAGTGCCATACCCACAAGTTCTACGTCCACATGGAGTGTCTTCCCGGCCCTGATCCTCATACGTATAACACCTTACAATATCTATTGTATCATACGATATGTGCCCTAAGCCCTCTAAGCTTTGGAAATGCCAGAACTTCTCCCTGATACTCTATCACCGGTGAAAGATCTCCTGCATCAAGCTTCTTCAGCGAGGGAGACATGAAGTCCATTCCATCAACGAAGTTTATGGTGACACCCTGACAGAGGGGATTGAAAGCCGGAATTATCACCAGATCCCTGCCTTTAACCATTTTCTCTCCTAGGAGAAAGCATGGCAGCCTATCCATATCTATTTCCAAAACGGGATGCTCATGGCCCATGATCAGCGTTCCGTGGTCTTCTATTGGATCGTGGCCGTGGGCGAATGTGAACCCCTCGGCATCGAACCTGTCCAAAGCTTCCGGATAGAGCTTGGAAAGCATGGTGTCGTGGGAGCCTCTTACCAGGACCACATTGCACCTTTCCTCCAGGACCCTCCTCAGGGAGAAGAACTTATCCCTAACCACTTTATCGGCCCGATCGAAGGAGTGGAAGATATCCCCATCCAGGACGAAGGTCGAGGGATTGAACCTCTCCAGGACACTTTCCAATCTCTCCCTAAGGATTTCCTCTTCATTCAGGGGAAAGGCCAGGCCCTGGCGTCGAAGCTCATCCTCCAGGCCCACGTGGAGGTCCGAGGCGACGCAGGTCCTGGAATCCTTTATGTAAAGGCAACCGTTGAGAAAATCGAACCTCTCGCCTTTTTCGCCTGATTTTCTGTCTTCCTTGCCATTCTTTCTACCGCTTCTATCCAAAGTCAAGCCACGCCCTCTACAGTAGCCCTGTTTTCGGCGATCTTACCCATGACCCTCCTATGAAATTCCTTCAAGAGGGCCAACTTATCATGGGCAAATATCACATCGCTTGCGCCGATAGAGGCTATGCCGAAGGCCATGGGGCTTGGGGACGGCGAGTCTTTGGTGACCAGCTCTATCTCTCCAGACTGTATTCCCCTCAAAACCTCCTTGATGTTCTCGACCTCGAACTTGTCTTCTATGATCTCCCTGTAGCTCTCATCCAGGACCGCAAAGCGATCAAGCTTCCTGGCGAAGTAGATGAGCATATCTGCGCTTACTTGCTGCCTCCTGGCGCTCTTCCTTTTGCCCATATAATTCCTGAGGATCATAAAGCACCTACAGGCATTGATCCTGAAAAGTCTCTTGAGCAGGTGGGTATTCTCCAAGGCTTTTCTAAGGAGTTCCTCACAGTTGGCCTCGTTTATAGATCTCAGCACCGACTCGACGTCTACTCTTCTGTTCATGGGGAGGGAGATCATAAATCCAGCATCGTTTATGGAGACATAGACGTTGCTGGTCTTTTGGAGGGAGACCATGTAGGCGACCATCCTGGAGAAACCGTCGTTGAATCTAACCCCGTAATTAGCTATGAAATAGTAGGTACGGCGGAAGGTTTTAGGATCTACCTGCTCCTCAACTGAGATCCTGTAGTTGGTGGAGATGGAGTCCTCACCAAGGTAAGAGATCTGCTGGTCGAAGATCTCATATATGGACCTGGCGCTGTTCTCATCAATTGGATACTCTCTGAGCAACCACCTTATGACCTCTTTTCTAGGGCGGTTGTTCATCATCCATATCATCTCGCTCTTGAACTGAAGGATGTGCTTTCCCAGATCGAAGGAGAGGGGGAGCTTTTCCGAGATCCAGCTTGGGATATTAGGCCGCTCCTCGGTCGCATCCACGTAGACGTTGCCCCCACGCCTATAGCAGAACTTGAAAGACCTTCCGCCTATAACGAAGACATCCCCTTTGTTGAGCTTCTCCATGTACTTTTCGTCCAGGTTCCCGATCCACCGTCCATCTCTGGTCAGGACATCGCAGGAGAACTGGTCTGGGATCATGCCGGTGTTGGTGTAGTAGATCATCCTGATATTCCTGCCCCTCTTAGTGATCGTTCCGGCCTCCTCGTCGTACCAGATCTTGGAGTAGATATGCTTCGCCTCCATGCCGGCATGTCTGCCGGAGAGGTATTCGATCACCGAGAGAAAATCTTCCTTGGTTAGGTCCCTGTAGCAGTAGGACCTTCTGACCACCCATGATAGATCATCCAGCTTCCAGGTCCTCTCTAGGGCCATACCCAGCACGTGCTGGCACAAAGCATCGAGGCAGTTGGTGGGTATGTGGATCCTATCCACAAATCCTTTCTTTCCCTTTTCCAGCATCACGGTACACTCCACCAACTCATCCCTGTCCAAGACCATGATTCTGCCCTTTACCACCTGGTCCAGATTGTGGCCGGCTCTTCCGATCCTCTGGAGGAGGGCCGCCACCGACTTGGGAGAACCTATCTGCACCACCAGATCTATGTGAGGCATATCGATCCCAAGCTCCAAGGATGTTGAGGAGGAGACCACTTTTAGCGAACCTTCTTTCAGCCGCTCCTCGGTCTCCATCCTTCCCTCCTTGCCCATGGAGCCATGGTGGCAGCCAGAGTTTTCTTTGTTATAAAACTCCGGGTAGCGTGATCTCAGATTGTACAGAACCCTCTCGGCTCCATTCCTGGTGTTAGTGAAGACGAGGGTGTTTTTGTGCTCCTGGATGTGCTCGTGAAGGGCCTGGTAGAGCCGATCACCAAGCTCCCTGGAGCTGGTGGAGATTAAGTCGGGCACGGGGCAGAGAAGCTTTAAGTCAAACTGCCTGGAGAACCTGGTGTCCACGATCTCTATAGGCCTTCTGTTACCTGCCAGAAAGGCCGAGATCTCATCCAGAGGCTCGATGGTAGCTGAGCATCCTATCCTTGAGAAGCTTCCGACATCGGGGTCAACCTCCGGGCAGAACTCCTTCTTTAGCTCCTCCAGGCGCTCTAGGCTCAAGGTCAGATGGACGCCCCTCTTGGAGCCTGCCAGGGAATGGATTTCATCGACTATGACCCATCGGACGGTCTTCAACCGCTCCCTCATCCTTGGAGAGTTGAGAAGAATTCCCAGGCTTTCAGGGGTCGTATTGAGGATATGGGGCGCCTTTCTGAGCATCCTGGCCTTATCCCCAGCGGAGATATCCCCGTGTCTTATGGCATGCCTGACCTCCTGGATTTCGATCCCTTTCTCTTTCGCCAGGCTCTGTATCTCTGAGAGGGGCTTTTCCAGGTTTTTGTGGATATCGTTGGCCAGAGATTTTAAGGGAGATATGTACAGGCAGTAAATGCCGTTTTCTAGGCCACCCGATCTGGAGAGTGTGAAAAGCTCGTTTATTATGGGTATGAAGGCTGAGAGGGTCTTTCCTGAGCCCGTAGGAGAGCAGAGGAGGACGTCTCTCCCATGGCTTATCAAAGGCACCGCTAGCCTCTGAGGCGGCGTGAAGAGCTCCTGGTATTTAGAGAAGGACTTAACCCACCACTCCCTGACTATCTCATCGAAAAGCTTGAGGATCTCTGCGTCCCCAGCACTGAGAGAAGGCCCGGCCTCAGGGCCCGAGGATATCTCGCCTGCCATGGTTAAAACGAGATTGGAACGAAGTTGACTTAGATCTTTTGGTTGTATAATATGATAAAATTTATTCTTGACGTCTGAAATTACCTAAATATCTCAGGATGATTTGGAAGAGTCCTGCCGGTGCATGCTGGGAGACCGTTCCATCAAGGCATAGACACAGAATTTTTCGTCTGAAGTCGAGATGCTGCTCGCATTCAGTCGAATGCTTAGACCTTGAGCCTCACGCGGTCATTTTTATCTCATGGGAGTCTAGAGGGACGAAAGATCCCGGCCATCAGACCAGCCTCATTAATTCGAAGAATTAATAGGAATTACGATGTGATCGCAACAGAACGTATAGCCCCTCCGTTTATGTAGCAATCCATATATCTCAATAATACCCTAAATATCGGCGTGCTCAAGGCTTACAAGTTCAGGATCTACCCCACAAAATCCCAAAACCCAAGATGTTACGGGCGCTGAACCTGTGCCGATGGGTCTGCAACGAAATCTTGTCATGCCGTAAGAACGTCTGGGAGAAAGATCGAAAATCCGAGGTTCTTCAGATCCGAGGAGAAGGAGCTAGCGAGGGTTCAGAGAAGACTCTCTAAGGTCCCTAAAGGAACTCATGAAAGGGAGAAAGCTCTTAAGGTAGTTGAAAGAGTCCATGAGAGGATTGCTAACTGCAGATTAGATTTCATCAACAAGGTTATCCATGAGCTTATAGACCGTTTTGGCGTAATAGCCTTCGAAGACCTGAACATCAGGGATATGCTCAAAAACCATAACATGGCAAAGTCCATCTCAGACGTTGCCTGGGGGGTGCTGGTAACTGCAACCGAGAGCAAAGCAGCATGCTATGGCTCTGAGGCTGTGCTGGTAGATCCCATGCCTCTCTGATATGTTCCAGGTGTGGTCTCATGGTTAAGAAAGAACTGTCGGAGAGGGTCCATAACTGCCCTAAATGAGGGCTTATCCATGGATAGGGATCCAACGCATCCATGAACATTCTGAGATTGGGAATGCAATCTCTTCGTGAAATCGAGGGAAGCCCCAACCTTTAGGGTGGGAAGCATTTACCCAACGAAGTCAATAGAGATGTAAGACCCTATACCGAGATCATCAAATGGCCGATAATATAGGCGCTATGTTCCAGCAGCTATTCGTTGAGGACGCTAGTATATACGCTGCCACAGATGAACCAAATCACCCTGGGCGATAAAGAGGCGTGTATATGCCTCAACCACAAAATCCCATAGTCGCAAAAAAACATGCCTGGATTACATGTCAACATGCAATAATCGATAAAAACTTTTATCTCTCTATATTCCTATGATTTCGTATATCTTCTCCAGAGTCAAGATAAAACAATTAGAACTCAAACTCATTGATGTACTTAGTGATAATATTCGGCAGTAACTATCGTTCATATAACTATTTAAGGAGATAACGTTATCTTCAGTATTGGACTTTGCGTTTATGGTTGCCCAGGGAAGTCTTGGGTATAAAATCCAAAACGCAAAGGTCCGTCGTATAGGCCTAGGTAAGGGCTATCAGGAAGAACCACATTCTATCCTGTTAGTAGGGATTTGCGCCTATTGGGGCTGATTGCAGCCCCTGATGCCCGGTTGATCGGCTGATATCAAGGGTGAACTTCCCCAGAAGGAAGAGATCCTGCAAGACGGATGCCTGCGACTTCGGTCATGGGAAGATCACACAGAGGGTAGGTCAACGCAACAAAAAACCATACAACACTCAGAGGGATTATTAACGCTTTTTTCCCTTGAGAGCTATGAACAGATTCTCTATCGTAAGCTGCATTCTATAAGAGGCCTTCACCAATATCTGCCACTATTCATAACCATCAAAGCATCCTCCGTAGATCATTATCCAAACTTCTTCCATCAATGGAACAGCCAAAATGCATAAATGGCAGTATTACTCAACCGTCGATGGATATGCCCAGAAGGGACGGTTTATGAGCACCAACTTATCTCAGTGGTTCGATCTGGACAACAATGGCACAGATGTCAGGACCGAGGTCCTGGCCGGGATCACCACCTTTGCGGCCTCCATGTACATTATCACCACCAATCCTACCATCCTCCAGAAGGCTGGCATGCCCTTCAGCGCCGTGCTTACGGCCACCGTCCTGGTGAGCGCCCTCAGCAGCATAACGATGGGTCTCTACGCCAGAAATCCCCTTCTAGTAGCTCCAGGGATGAGCTTAAACGCCCTCATGGCGGTTTCAGTAGTCCAGACAGAGGGCATACCGTGGAGAACCGCCCTTGGATGTATCTTTTGGGCGGGCATGATCTTCTCTCTCCTGACCCTCCTGGACAGGAAGGGGCGCGTACTGTTGGAGGTCCCACCCATGCTCAGATATGGGCTGGCGGGAGGCATAGGCCTCTTCATAGCCACGATAGGGTTTGAGGCCACAGGATTCATAGTTCCCATGGAGAGCGGATCTCTTGGATGGGGAAAGATCAGCCCTCCAACTCTCACCTTCCTGGCAGGGCTTATGATAACCTCGGTCCTGGTGGTGCGCAAAGTTAAAGGCAGCTTCATAATCGGAATTGCAGCGACGGCTTTGATGGCCCTGATCTTAAATGGTCCATGTAGCACCAGCAGCATGATTACCCCCACCCATGTCTTGCAACCAGCATCAAGCTTTCTAGCCTGGCCTGACCTGAGCCTGGTGTTGCAGCTGGATATCTACGGAGCCCTGAGCCCCCATCTATGGCCTGTAATATTCCTCTTTCTCTTCACCTGCTTCTTCGATAGCTTATCCACCTGTGTTGGAGTCTGCGAGGCAGGAAATCTGATAGACGAGGAGAGAATCCCTCAAAACATGCAGAAAAGTCTGAGGGTCAATGCTCTAGGCGTGGTCCTTTCAGGAGTCCTCGGCACGAGCCCTTCCACATCCTACATAGAGTCGGCTACTGGCGTAGAGGAAGGAGGACGGACGGGGCTTGCAGCCCTGGTGAGCGGCCTTCTCTTCCTCCCATTCATATTCCTCTCGCCCTTTCTATCCCTGATCCCGGCCGTGGCCACAGCACCAGTCCTGGTCCTGGCAGGAGTGTTCATGCTGAGGCCCCTGAGATACGTGCGCTGGGAGCGCTCAGAGGATGCCATTCCCTTCTTCCTAGCCATGTTCCTCATGCCTCTGACCTATTCCATAACCCAGGGCATCATCTGGGGGTGCTTAAGCTGGGTAGTCCTCAAGATTGCCAATGGGAAGAGGAGCCAGGTTCCTAAGGCCATGTGGGCAATGGCGGTCCTATCCTTGATGCTGCTACTGGATATGGCCTATTTCACTCACTAGCTGAGGAAATATAGTAATATGCCTAAAGGATCAATTCATGATTCCCAAAGGACCTTAAGATGATGCTCAGAGGACCCGAGGAAGGCTCTATAGGCAAATACCTCCAGGTCTGCTACGCTCTACTCCATGGAAATGTCGAGGTAGCCGTGAGCGACCTAGAGGAGAGGCACGCCGAGATGAGGTCCAGTCTCCATACCCTGGCATCTTCCAAGGAGGTTGATATCTCCGCCTTCCTTTACTCTATCAGGCGCCTTCCGCCCTTCCTGGAGAGTGTAGAGAGCATATACATGGGCCAAAACGAGAGCGTTCTGGCCAAGCTGGGCATCGTCGACCTGAAGGATCACTCTCACTGGCGACCTGCCAGGGCTCAATCACGAAATCGCTTCATGCTCTCCGATGGCGGATCAAGGCTTGTGGTATTCATCTGCAGCCTCTCCGATGTAGATGACCTTATATCTTCCCTCACCTGCTTCCAAATAGAGTGGAATAAGATGCACTCACGCCTGGACTCTACCTCCCTTGGAAGGGACCTGGCATCGGGATCCATCAGGGCAGAGGAGATTGGTGATCGCATAAGAAAGACGCTTGGGGTTTCCCAGGATAGCTGGATGCTTCTATGGCAGGTATGGGGCCAGAACTGGAATGAAAAGATGAGGGCTCTGGCCAAATCCCCCAAGAACTTCAAAGTCATCTTTAGTTCGGATAAGCCGGATGATTACCAGCAGATCTACCAGGCCTGGTGGAACCTGATCTCAGACCACTTCCAGCACCTAGACCTATCCAATAGGCCTGTTTACTTCGTATCCAGCAACGATTACAGCCTGACAGATCTCTTATCAGGATATGCCTTCAGCCACAGTGGATCCATCCTCGGCAGGGTCATGGATGCCAACAAAGATGGTCTAAATCGCATATGGAGGCTAATCCAGTCGGACGATGAGCCGGGACGCCAGGAGAACCTGCTCTACCACGCCCTGCAGAGCTACCTAGAGGCAGACCCTGCACGGGTGGATGATATGAGGGAGATGGAGGAGGAGTCCGGCATATTTCGCCACGAGGGATCGGAGGCCCTGGATATTAAATGCCAGATGATAGAGGTCTGCAGGCTTCGGCCCGAGAGAATGGATCAGAGGCTACACCTCGATGGCATGGAGATGCTCAGGCAAAGCAGGGCCCTGATCCTGAATATCGAATATCCTCTGGGCATGGCTGCATACTACCTGCTATCCCAGATCTGCTCGAGCCAGAGGTACCTGGAGGGGATCTATATCATGGGCAAGGCCGCCAGCATGCAGGGACGCCTGGGGGATGTCATGATCCCCGTAGAGGTCTACGATATGCACTCCAAGAATAACTTCGCATTCCACAACTGCTTTTCCATGCGGGATATCGTCGATATGATGATGGACTCGGCGGTCTTTGACAGCCAGAAGGCGATCACCGTCAGGGGAACCTTCCTCCACAACCGGGAGATGATGGAGAGTTTTAAGCGGGAGGATTATAATGGCATAGAGATGGAGGCCGGACCGTACCTGAGAGCGGTCTATGAGAGTACTTACAAGAAAAGGTGTCCCTCCAGTGCAAGGATCGACCTGATGGATAAACCAAAACAGGACCTTGGCATGCTGCATTATGCTTCGGATACTCCTTACAGCAAAAGAGTGAGCCTCCTTAGCGAAAAGCTTGGGTTCGTGGGAGTGGAGGCGATATATGCGTGCTCTATAGCCATTCTTAGAAGGATAATGATGAGTGAGATACAAAAAGGAAAGAAGGGCGCCAAGGTAATCGAAGGCTAACCTGGCTATCTCTTCTCAAAATAATCTTAAGGCTTACTTTAGGTGGGATTTGGGTCACAATGAGTATAATATAAAAACGTATCAGCCCAGAGAGCGAGATTAGAACTTCCAAGAGGTCACGCGGACAGGAGAATAAGGATTCTACGACAAAAATGATTATAGATTTCTCAGACTTCCACCGCACTATCTCCCTTATGGAGGTATTCTCTATATAACGGGTTCTAACGGTGACTTGGCCAATCCCAAATAGCGCGGTCTTAGGTAGCGTGCGTTTAGGTTCTACTCTTCGCGATGGCTTGAAGGTTGCGTCCGACCGTGCGACCGGTAGGTTTTGACCGCTGCTAGCTTCTTCTAGATCGTAGTCATCTGTTTTAGATAACCATTAACTATTCGGTTCCGCCTTCAACCATTTTGAACCGTCGTTGGCTATTACTGGCTTATATATCGGAGCATAAGATCCCATCTGAGATGGTTAGGATGTCTCAGGGAAAGTGTGTGAGTGGAAAGGACGCCTCAGTGATGGCCGCTGCGGATGCCTGTGTCCAGACCATCACCTGCGTCCCGGGCTATCCTGTGACCGAGGTGGCAGAGGCCTTGGGGGCCGAGATCTCTGTCAACGAGAAGGTGGCCTTGGAGATCGCCCTGGGATCTTCGGCCGCAGGCAGGCGTTCTATGGTGCTGGTAAAGCAGCTAGGCATGAACCTCCTGGCCGATCCCCTGGTCATATCGGCCACCCATACCATTGGTTCAGGGATAGTGGCCCTGGCAGGGGATGACCTCGGCCCGAGGGGATCTCAGGCCCAGATGGACAGCAGGTACTTTGGGCTGATATCCGACCTCCCGGTAATGGACCCTGCAGATCCGTCTGCCCTTTACCATTCAATCCTAGAGGCTTATGTTCTCTCGGAGAAAATCAAAGCACCAGTCATCGTCAGGGCCACCTCCAGGCTCTTTGGGATCTCTGTCTCTTCGCCTGAGAGGAGGGCTCTTCCACCTCATGGGATAAAATTCGACAGATCCATATGGGATCTCACTGCCCTGGGAAGGGGCCAGAGGTATCAGGACGAGCCCGTTCCCCTGGCGGAAGATGCGTCTGAAGCCACATCTCTCAACAGCCTGAGGATCTCCAGCAAGATTGGGGTCATCGCCAGCGGCTGCCCTGCCAGGCTTGCCGAAAACCTGGACGCGTCTCTCCTGGTGGTAGGCTATGCTTACCCTCTACCGTGGAGGCTGATAAAGAACTTCCTCCATCTGCACGATCGGGTAATCATAGCTGAGGAGCCTGGGCCTTTCCTGGAGGGACAGCTCAGGGCCATCGAAAAAGTCTTTGGAAGGCTGACTGGCCACCTGCCCATGGGACCCCTAGATGTCCGGGATCTCCAGAGGGCTTTAAATATGGATTTAGGCAGGGATAGGGTTTCGGCTCCCAAGCACGTGAAAAGTTACGAGCGGTCTGCTGATAAAGGCCATAAATCCATCTGCGATGACTGCCCTTTCTCTTCACTCTACAAAGCTTTGGGAAAGATAGGAACCATCGTGGCAGGGGATGCCGGCTGCAGCATAAGAGCCGTGAGAGAGCCTTACAGTTCAGTGGACCTAGTCTACGGCCTTGGGTCCTCCCCCAGCGTAGCTTCAGGCCTTGCAGGGGATGACAGAGAAAAAGGAATTGCGGTGGTGGGTGACTATGGCTTTGCTCACAGCGGGCTTCAGGGCTTGATCAATGCCATCTGGAAGGGAAGGGATATCCTCATGATCCTGATACAAAATGGGGTCGCAGCCCAGACTGGGGGCCAGGAGGTGCCTGACCTGACGAAGGTCCTTGAAGCCCTGGTGCCGGTGAGATTTTTGAACTTTCCCGAAGATGGAAAAGACACGAAGGACGTAGAAAAATCCCTGAGAGATGTGATGGCGGTTAAAGGATCGTCCGCCATCGTTGCCAGAGGAAAGTGTCCCAGGTCTCGATACTAAATCGATTCCCAGGTGATAATTCAATTCTGGGTATAAGCCCTGACAGTTCCAGGCTCAAGGCATGCAGGGCCTATCATCCGATTCTTTTATCTTGGTGTGGCCATTGAGCTTGGTAAAGTAGGTATAGCCTCCCATGGCCTTGTTAAGCTCTGCCTCTATCTGGTCCAGCTCCTTCTTATCTATGCACTCGCCCTTCTCCTTGCATGTCCTCAATATCCTGTTGATGTAGTCCCTGGTATCGTACTTGAAGAAATCCAGGAGAACCTTGCATGTGTCCCCTTTCACCTTGTGAAGGACCTTGTACTTCTCTCCCTCCACCAGGACGTGGACCTCATTGGCCAGTCCCAGGAGGTTGTGGTAATCACCCAAGGTGTCTTGATAGGCCCCGATAAGGAAGATTCCGACATAATAGTCTTCATCCTTGATGAGGGGGTGGAGCTCCAGATACTCCTTACCCTCGCTGTCTCCTGCATAAACCTTAACCTCTCCATCCGAGTCACAGGTCAAGTCCACAATGGTCCCATGCTCACAGGGCATCTCCCTGAGCCTGTGGAGGGGCATGACTGGGAAGATCTGATTCACACCCCACATATCGGGCACCGATTGGAAGAGGGAGAAGTTGCCTATGTACTTCTGGCTCACGATCTTTCTAAGCTCAGTGAAGTCCTCGGATTCGTCCTCGGCCTGGCGGGCGAACTGGGCTGCCTTCTTGCAGACCATCCAAAATAAGGTCTCGCCCTTGGCCCGCTCTTCCAGGCCGATATTTCCCAGATTGAAGGCGTTGTAAAGGTCTTCCCTGTTCTGGAGGGCATCGTGGAAATGTTCCTTGTAATTGCTAAGGTTCATCTCCTTGAAGGCGCTGCACAGGTCGTCCAGCTGGACAGGGTCCTCCTCAGTTGGGGCTTTGAGGAATGCCTCCTTGGAGTTCTTCTTGCCTATGATCTTGAAGATGAGCATCGAATGATAAGCGGCCGTTGCCCTGCCACTCTCTGAGACGATGGTCGGATAAGGCACCTCCTCCTCGTCGCAGATCTTCTGTATGTTATACACGATATCGTTGGCGTACTCCCTGAGGGAGTAGTTCTTGGATGAGAACGTAGCGGTTTTGGAGCCGTTGTAGTCTACGGCCAGGCCCCCACCTACGTTCAGATACTCTATGCTCTTGGTCACCTTCACTACCTTGGCGTAGATCCTGGAGGCCTCAGTGACCGCAGTAGTGATGGTCCTGACCTCGGTGATCTGGGAGCCTATGTGGAAGTGAATCATCTTGAGCATATCAATGAGCCCCACCTCAGCCAGGATCCTCAGGATCTGAAGGGCCTCGCTGGTGACGAGGCCAAACTTCGCCGACTCCCCTCCAGATTCAACCCACCGACCGCTGCCCCTGGAAAAGAGCTTGATCCTCATGCCGAGCTTCGGCCTAACTCCAAGCTCTCGGGCATATCTGATGACGTCGAAGATCTCCTCAAAGAGGTCCACCACAAGGATGATGTTGTTGACATTGGTTATGGAGAGGGCGAGCTTCAGGTAGTCCTCATCCTTGTAGCCATTGCAGATAATGAGGGCCTCCTTGGGCATTCCAAGGGCTAGAGCTGCCAAAAGCTCGGCCTTGGTGCCCACCTCCAGGCCGATATTGTACTTTTTGCCGTAGGTGATGGTGTACTCGATGACCTCTTTTCTCTGGTTGACCTTCATGGGGAAGACCGGCTGGTACCCACCCGGGTATTGAAACTCCTGGATGGCCCCGAGGAAAGCCTCGTTGATCTCCACAATCCTATGCTCCAGTATCTGGGGAAATCTCACCAGAACCGGAAACTCAATGTCCTTGGCGTACTCGACCTCGTCTATGAGGTCCATGACATCGATGCTGCTTTTTCTGTCTTTATGGGGAGCTATGGCGACGTGACCCTGGTAGTTGATGAAAAAATAGCCACTGCCCCAGTTCTCTATGCCGTAGATATCAGTGGAGTCATCAACCGTCCACATGGAACATGCTCCCCCTACGCAGCCTGGTATAGTCATCATCAATTACGATATAGTGCCTGTTGATTGAAGATCCCCTTGTGGACATGCGACCCTTCACCTCCAGATATACGGCAGACTTTTGAGCCGAACTTTGCGTTAGATGCCCTTTAGGTATATAAATCTTGATCCGCCCGTGAGAACCTTTAAGAGCATCCAAGGCCACTGTGCCCGGGAGGGATTATGCACAGCGGTATGCGTGGCGGTCACGCCTGCGACGGCGACCGGATCAGGACCACTCTCAATGTCAAGGATAGGAGTGTGGCTGGCCTTGTCAACGATATGGGAAGGATGGGCTTTCAGGGCGGCCAGCTAGGCGAATCCCTGAGGGTCTGGAAGAGGATGCTGGAGGAAGAGACGACCATCTTCATGGGCCTGGCAGGGGCAATGGTGCCCGCGGGCATGGGAGAGATTATCGCCTATATGATCTCCCACCGGATGATCGATTGCCTGGTCAGCACTGGGGCCAACCTCTTCCACGACCTCTGCGAAGGCCTGGGGATAGTTCACTACAAAGGCAGCGCCTGTGCCGATGATGCTTACCTAAACGAATGCAAGATAGATAGGATCTACGACGTCTTCGTCTCGGAGACCGAGCTGCACAAGGCTGATAACTACATCTCAGACCTAGTAAAGATGCTCGACCAGAACAAGAGGTATTCCTCCAGAGAGATCGTGGCCATGCTTGGAAAGGAGCTTCCTGAAAAAACAATCCTGGGGGCTGCAGCCAAGGGAGGGGTTCCCATCTTCGTCCCGGCTCTGGGAGACAGCTCCATAGGCATAGGCATGGTCATGGCCTATCGCGAAGGCTGCAAGGTAATGGTGGACCAGATCAAGGACGTGGATGAGATTACGGCCATGGTGGAGGAGTCCAAGCAGACCGGCGTTGTCTACATTGGGGGAGGAGTTCCCAAAAACTTCATACAACAGACGGAAGTCATAGCCGAGCTGGTGGGCAAGTACTCGGGAGGCCACAGCTATGCTATCCAGTACACCTCGGACGCCCCACACTTTGGAGGCCTATCCGGATGCACCTTCAGCGAGGCCGTATCCTGGGGGAAGGTGAGGAAGGAGGCCAGAATGGTCCAGGTCTTCTCCGATGCCACAGTGAGCTTCCCCATAGTTGCCCAGGCCTTGAAGGAGCTCGATCCAAAGAGACCTAGCATTCCAGTCTTCGACTGGACCACGATGGGGCTCAAGCTCTCTTATGAGAAGAGATGAGCAGGCGGTTTGGCCTGCTCCTAAAATCCCATTTTAATATCAACTTACTTTGAAATCGTTTCTGTTAAACGCAATTCATTCTTCCGTCTAATTAGGATCGCCCTTTGTCGAAAATGAGGATATGAGCATATTTATTAGAAAATGGAGAGCAACCCCGCCTAATGAATCGGAATGCTTTTGCCTGGAACGTTAATTTGGGGTATTTGTAGTGTTGAAGATGCCATCAGCGCTAAGTCCTTTCTTATCGAAGTAGAACTTGAGCAAGGACTATTATCACCCACAAGCCCACGAGTCATAGGCACGAGGGTGCTAAGCTCGCCTCATCAGAAAGTCTACAATCAATACCTGAAAACTAGCTCAGTCTATCAATAGAGCGATATAGCATCCCAAAGCTTGTATCATGCTGAAAATGGTGAATAAAAGGGTTCTGCCATTAAAAAAAGAAAGATTTGCTAAGGATATATGGCACAAATAGCTTTCATCCTGTTATCATAAAGTTTTCATCATAACATTACACGTTTAGTATTGTTGTAGGTTTTTCGTTTAATGTTACCGTATCGATAAAACTTCTAATATGGCTAGGGTGGCCATGTTAACTGATGTTAGTATTAATGAGTTCCGACCTGTGCCGGAAAGCAAGCACTTTCATGATTAAGGTAGGATATATTGATATAAACAACTATACTACCCGTCTTCACCTAAAGTTAGATATAAGGATGCGCCTTAAATGGGCAGCATATTTGCAGACCGCATATCGGAGGTCCATAAACCCTTCATAAAGGAGATCCTCAAGGTCATGGATGAGTCCTTCCCCGAAGGGGTAAAATATACAAAGCCCGAGGGAGGCATGTTCATCTGGGTCACCCTTCCGGAGGGATTCTCGTCGCTGGAGCTCTTCCACCGAGCCATAAATGAGAAGGTGGCCTTTGTGCCGGGCCAGGCTTTCTTTGCCGATGGAAGCGGAGGAAACACCATGAGGCTCAACTTCTCCAACTCGGACCCGGAGAGAATCGTGGAAGGCATAACCAGGCGATCGAAGTCTGTGAAGGAAATGATGGCTTAGTAGACCCCTTTTTGCTGCCTTGTGGATAGAAGCTTCCTAACCCTTATGCATTTTGATTTCACTATTATCGATCTTGGGGATAATAAAGTAGCCTTTAGAGGACCGAAAGCGGATACTGAGCATGATAAAAAACCTTATCTAAGCAATCTGCAATACAACTTATGCGCCTGCTCAATAGCGCCCAGCCACAGGATCGCAACTCTTTTCCTTCCTGGTAGATCCTAAAGGTAGCGGTATAAGATCGACCAATGTGCATTCTGTAGATACCTTTGCTAAGCAACTCTTTATCGTCCTTACCTGGGAAAGTATCATCGCCTAATGCTAAGATGGTATCTTTGACTATCCGGTTACTCTTTTCAGGCAATTTATACAGAAATCGGTGAAGATTATGAAAGATGGATATGAGAAATATAACAAAGGCGTTTCAGAAACTCGGCGGAGGTATCCGATGAATTAAGGAAACCAAAATGGGCAAAGAGATAGAGGGCTCCCAGGATACGGGAGTACACGACGGGGACCTGTAAGATACGATCTACTGGAGCCATTTGTTCATGCGGTACAGGTCAAGCATATTCTTCATCCTCAGGCTGATCGCCAATAGGCTGAATGAGGTAGAGGGCTGCGCCGCTCCGGCACCGGCAAGGATGTATTACGAGGCGAGCTACTCCGAAATCGTGGCTCATTATGCCAGGGCAGGGATTATGGAGGAATAAGTCTGGGTTAAGTACAGGGAGGAGGGGCTTGGGCGGCGAGAGGAAAGGTATAAGCTATAGATACCTGTGGCGGATAGAGTCTCGGCGATTGTGGACGGAGATATAGAACGCTAAACCCTTTCAGATTGAGTTTGCGGTTAAGATATCATCGTACGTCTGGCCCCCCCTTGAATGTCTGGATTCTGCCTTTGATCCGGAAGAACTTCTTGGTCTGGGGGTCGCAGCATAGAACCGATACCCTGGGATTTTCCTGGAAGTTGACGGTAATTTTATTGAATAAGTTGTCCACCACCATCAAGGTTTCATCGCCCAAGATCTTCATGGCCCTATGAAGACTACGTTTGGGACCCTGTTTTGGCTGAACGTAGCTATAGGTGCAGGTCTTTGCTTGGATAGGGGCGCCTTAAACTCTGGAGACATCCTTACCGTAGATCTCACATTAAGGTTAATTTTGCTTCAAAAGATTTGTGCCTTAATGGCAGCCCATTCCTGCTGTCATTTGAAGCACAGATGCTCTGCTAAATGCTGCAATCAACTCTGATGTTTCAGGCTCAATTAACGGCTCTGCTAATTTACCGCTATTTAATAGTCCCACTTTTAAAGCAAATTCAAATAAATATGGGCAATACATGCGAGCGGTCGCGGTTTTACCTACTACCTCAATGTAGCATGCTTTTTCGGAGTTTGAGAGTATTTTACCTTGAGCAAACGACTCAGGAAAAAGCTCATAGAGACCTCTTAGAGCATCTATGAACTTTTCAGCCCTTGTTTTTGTTCCGTTCAATCCAACTACAGTATACATATCCCAGAATCCCTTTTTACCTTCTTTAGCTTTTCGCAAAAGCGACCTTTCCTAGATTAGGTAGCAAATAGAAACATGTTATAGTCCTGCTCTCTGGACTATAACATCTGCTACTTGTTTGGCACTCTTGAATGGGAAGTCGCCAGCCATCAGGACCTTTCCAGCATCTCCTGCTGTAAGTTCAACGTTTCCGGCCTTGCACTTTGTTACCGCTCCGTTTGGCATCTCAGCTAATAGCTCTGCAGGAGTGTTTAGGGGGAATTTAGCGTTCTTTAGAGCGCCTTCGATCTGGGAATGGATCTCATCTTTTACACTCATCGGTATTTGTGAAGGTCTTGTCCCAACGGATCGATCTGGCTCGGAAATACATGCCGGCGACGTCTATGAGAATATCCAAGGTAGATAGCGCATACAGATTTTTCCCTGGAGAAACCATATAGTCCGAATATGGATGCTGTCCTCTAGTCATTTAATTACCTCAAGCCACCAACTTGTCAGAGAAATTACCTATGCCCATCCAGGTGAGTTGCGGGCAATCCTAGCCGTCCTTCCCGGCAGCGAAGAAAAACCATTATCCCCGAAGGAGATAGTCCTCGCGATGGGGCTGGAGGTCTCTACTCATATAGATTGAGGTAGAAAACCTCTAACTGTTTCCGCATAATGCGAGCGGCTAAACTATGGCCGTATCATTAAGGCCTGAAGTTTCTTGTAATACCTCAAAGGATCCATGTCTTTTTCGATCGTCTTATACAAGAGATCTTTGCCCTTGGCCTCCTCTATCAACTTTTTCCCTTCATAGCATCCAAATATGGATTTACAGTACCAAAACGCGGTTTGACCAGGTAAACGGTCCAGTTCTTGCTACTGTTATCGGTACAAGCATCCAAGACCCTCGCTATGACGACCTCCCTTCTGCGTTTCATGGATCCCACCGCCCGTTTAACTCCTGATAAGCCAACCTTATCGAAAGTATCTTCAGAGTAGTCTTCTGGTTCTTCGTCTTTGGATGGATAAAGAAGATTGAATCACTTTCTGATGCAGATCTTCGGAAGGTCGTCGAATTCGTGGGCGTCCTTTAAAAAAAACGGTCGGCTGGAATGGGCGAGGCCGATGCGGTATCAAGCGTGGTAGGCACACGCAAGGGTTCACGGGATCCGGTGACTAGAATGGCAGAAAGCAGGGAAAATCCTGGCAATAGCTACTGATTACCTTATGCTATGGATAAGCGTAAGAATGGTACTTCAGATCAGGACTCTGGGGTTCGTTGTGACACCCCATAACCTCTTTCTTTGCTATAGGTTTTGGCCTACCTGAGATTAAAAATATAGGCTCAGAGCCCGGTGGCGCTGGCCAGCTCGATGCTCTTGGACCTATCGTTATTTCCTTCTACCAGGACCACGATGTTTTCATGGTTCCAAAGGTAAATGAACCTCAAGCTGTTCTGCCTGGCCGAGTCCCTGACCTCTGTTGAGTTATGCCCATTGATGATGGCACTGCTGAACCTTGAGATCCCTTTGTAAGGTGGCTGCTGGAACCTGGGCTGGGCCTTATAGTTGTCAATGGCTGCCTGGGCATGGCTGTCATCCTTCAGGGATATCATGGTGACCTTGGAATCGTATCCTTGACCCATGGGTGCCCATTGATATATGCCTATCACTGCCTTGGCCGGGCCTATGTCCTTGGCTCCATAGAATTTGCTTATATCCTCGGTCATATTGACGCCCTTAGTGGAGGCATCCTGGGTGGCCAGGAGACTGAACCCTTCAGGCAAATTCTTGGTGGGTATCATTGATACCGATATATCTCCGGCACCGGGGGTCACAGATGATGCGCCATTATTGTTGTCCTGGGCTATGCAGCCTGAGACTGCCAGCAGAGCACAGGCCACTAGTAACAAGCAAAGGGCTGATTTCGGCTTCATGGCATAATCTTCTCCTTCTGGCTCCTCTCTAAAGTTCTCTTTTTATTTAAATTGGAATTATAACTGAGACTTTATCGATGCGGGTTCCATGAGTTCTGTAGTGTTCGTAGATTCCATGGGCCTCATAGATTCCATAGGATTCTGTAGAATCGATAGAGTGAAAATAGCTACTTGGACTCAATGTTGGCTTCCTGGGCTATGATGTTCACTTCACTCAGGATACCAGGCACCTCTTTGGATTCACCCAGAATTCCCTCCAAGATGACCTTGCCATCGCGTGGCACCATCCTCACTACGCCCTCCATGACCATCTCTCTCTTACCTCCGGCCACGGTGTAGACAGATAGCTCACACATACATCCTCCAAGGCGCTGATCTGTTATCTCTTTGTTGATTGATATTGGCGGGCCCGGCGGGACTCGAACCCGCGACCCCCGGGTTAGAAGCCCGGTGCTATGTCCTGGCTAAGCCACGGACCCGCATATAGGGGATTTTAGTTTAGCCTCCCCTAGGTGGCTGCTGGCCTAACGAGTTTCTTATCTGCTCCTGGAGCTGGGTGAACCTACTCTGGATCCTCTCTTCCTGCTTGGTCATGGTCTTGAGCCGGAGGTCCATCATGTCCTTCCTTTCCTTGAGCTCCTCTACCAGCTTGGCCTTCTCAGCCTTGATAAGGATCTCGCCTACGCTCTTGTATATAACGGCATCGTCTGGAGTCTTCTCTAGCTCCTTTATGGCTGCATCCGTCTCCCTGTTCAGGCCATCAATTTGGCTCTTCTGGGCCATGACCGCCTGGGCCTGCTGCTGCAGCTGCTGAAGCTGAGCCAGCTGGTTTTGTACCTGCGGGGGCAACTCTCCACTCATGCGCTCACCATCTCTATTGCTACCATTTCCATGGCAATCTTGACCAATCTGATCCAGGTGTTTAAGGCAGCCCGGATGGACCCGACATCGTCCCCCTCTATCTTCAGATTGAGGGCCTTTTCACCGAGCACCAGGCAAACCCTGGACTTGGGCAGGTGATCCTCGGTCTCGGGCAGGAGGGCCTCATAGATGGGCCTCGGGTCCTCCATCTCCAGGATAACCTCAGCCGATCCCCTCATACCTTGAGCCTCATGATAGGCACGCCCTCGTCCACAAACTCAATGGATCCGGGCACTGCAATTATGGCTCTAGGGGCGGATCTCTCTGAGGTATCCAGGTCAAAGAACCTAGCCACAGGCATTGCCTCCTCGTTGATCCCCTGGACTACGGGCACCATCTTCTTCATAGGCTTTACTTTCGGCTCTCCAGAGAGGGTGAAGTTCATGACGATCTCTTCCTCTGGAGTGCGCTTGATGAAGCCCTGGGGGTTGCCGTGGTTCTCCACCACCAGCATCCAGATCTCATCATCCCTCAGACTCTGCTTGCCCCGATTAACGTAGGGCAGGGAAAGGAATCTGGCCAGGGTCTTGGCGACCCTTCTGGTCCTGGCTGACGGCTCCCTAGAGGTTGTGACTATCATCTCGGCATCAGACTGCCTTGAGCCTCTTTACCGTGGTCGGCCTCTCCTTCATGAGAATCCTGTGACCACAGTACGGACACCTGATGCCGCTGTACTCGTAATCTACCTCTACAGTCTTCTTGCACCTGGTGCACCGGTACGCCATTTACTTAGCCTCTAGGCTCTTTCTCACAGAGCGTAGAACAGTCTTGCCTATGGAGGTCTCGGGTATGAAAGTACCTCCCGCGAAGGTGTATCCGCACTTGGCGCAGCCCCAGATGGCGCTGCTGACCCGGCTCACTTTATTTCTACCGCACTGAGGGCAATCGTAGATGGCGTGGGTCTTCTCTTCCAGATCCGCAACTAGCTTTCTGGACTTCCTTCCATACCTTGGACCAAAACGAGCAGCAGATCTGCTCTTCCTTCCTTTTCTGAACTGAGTTACCATAACCTACACTTCCAGGAACTTCTCCCGGATTTCCTTAGCCTTCTCGCCTGCTATATCAACGATGTGGTGGACCTTCTCTAGGTTCAATACACCCGTACCGCTCTTCTGGAGCCCGCAAATGGACCCATCGGCGGTGGTAATAACCGTCAATCTGCTGTTAGCTATCGATTCCTCGTCGCTGTCGGGATCGAACATCACCACATCCCCAAACTCGATAGCCGTGGTGGCTATGGGCAGATCTCTGATAGGCAATGGATGATCCTCGCCGAGGCCAAACTTGCTCGCGGGGACCTTGGTAGAGAGCAGGGCCGCGATGGCCCCCAGGCTCGAGGCATCTATGAGGTTGCCGCAGTCATCCAGGATGTGAACATCTATAAAGATGATCCAGACCTGCTTTCCAGGGGTGATGCATAATGCTTCAAGATCCACGGCCTTTGACTCGCGAACGCCGCGATCCACAACCCTGGCAAGCTCTATGCCCGTCTCATTGGGCGGGCCAGGCTCGAAGGTCGGGGAGGCCAGGGGAACAAGCTCGGCATTGGTGATGATGACGCCACGGTTGGGCGAGTCAGGAAAGGGTTCTCCTGGCTGCATCTTTATTCCAACCAAAACCTGGCTTGAGCCGAGCTTGACGCGGGCAGAGCCCTCGGCCTTGGCTATGACACCTCGCTCTATGGATATCTCCCTGTACTGGTCAAAGTACCTGCCATCGGCCCTGGTGCCCTTCAGTATCATGTTGTACAGGTAGTCCTTTCTGATCTCCGAGAGGACGCTGCTCATAGCACTTCAGCCTCCTGAGGCTGTTCTTGGTCAGGAATGATCTCGGCCTCCATCTGGTTGTACTTGTCTATGAGGGCCTTTCTCTGTACCTCATAGACCTGCCTGCACCCTCCCATGGCCATGTCCAGGGCGGTCTTGAGCTCCTCACGGGTCATATGCCCGTCCATCTGCAGGAGGGTTATCCGGCCATCGGGGGTCATGGCTATGGGCATGTCTGCCTCGCCGTAGTTGTCCTCCTCCTTCATAGGATCAAGGACTAGCTGGCCTCCGACCTTCCCTGCCGCGCAGGAGCTGATCATGCTTTTCATGGGTATTCCGGCATCTGCTAATGCGACAGAAGCCGCGTTGATGCCTGCAGTCCTGGTGCCGGCATCGGCCTGGAGGACCTCCACAAAGACATCTATCACCGATCTTGGGAAGTAGGATGTGAGGATCACGGGTTCTAGAGCTTCCCTGGAGACCTTGGAGAGCTCATATGATCTCCTGTCTGGCCCAGGCCGCTTTCTCTCCTCCACGGAGAAGGAAGCCATGTTGTACCTGTACCTGACAATGGCCCTGGTGACTTCCTGGAGGTGCCTTGGGTGGACCTCCCTCGGGCCGTAGACCGCAGCAATAACCTTGTTTCCGCCCATCTCTATGTAGCAGGAGCCGTCCGCTCTGGCCAGGATACCTACCTCAATCTTCAGGGGCCTAAGCTCGTCCGCCCTCCTGCCATCCAGGCGCAGCCCATCTTTGAAGAACGTAATGTTTGCGTCGTTTTCGCCCATACAATATCAACTTCTGGCTCTCTTCTCTTGCTTCAGGTAGTCGATGACCCTGTCGGTGAGGCCGCTGGTGTGAGCCTCCTTCTCTATCAGGAGGATGATCTTTAGTGCCAGGTCCATGTCCTCGGCGCTCCCATTAATCCAGATCCTGCCGTTTTGGCCGACGAAGATATTGCAGTTCAGCTCCCTCTTCAGCATGCTAATCATGGAGCCTCCCTTGCCGATCAGCCTTGGGACCCTGGTGTGACTGATCTCAATCACCCTCCCAGTCTTTAATACTCCCAGCTTTCTGTCGTTAAGGGTCAATTCGACCTTCATGGTGGAATCGACGTCCTTTACCCTGGTCATGATGGATGTCCCAATCCTCAGAACCTTGGACATCTCGTCGGACTCGATCCTCTTGGGATACTCTGATACGTGGAGGAGGCCATCATAAGGCGAATTGATATCTATGATCCAGTTGGAAAAGGTCACGTCCTTGACTACGCCTATGATGCTATCGCCGGAAGAGGGCACATACTTTCCTGCCAGGGGTATGACATTGATCTTATCCTTGAAGTTCGCCAGGCCGTAGAGGAGGGAATAGACCATCCCATCCTTGACGAACGTCCCCTCTCCAGATCTTTTCGCTTCCTTGGAGAGGAGATCTCCTGGTATGACCACCATTCTGTCCATGCGCCCATCCCCACGGATCTCAATGCTTAAGTAACTTCGTCTCGGCCTCGCCCTTGGTCAGCTTATTGATCAGGGAATAGAAGTCAGTTTGAAGCCCCGCGGGTATCTTCACCACACCTATCCAGGACCCGTTGTTCTGCCAGGCCTCCCTGGTGACCTTACCAAATGCGGCGATCTCGCCGTAGGACTTGGGGGCGTAGGCTGGAGGAATCTTCACCGCCACCTCGACCTCTTCGAACCTTATGGGTATCAGAGGCCTTATGGCCTTCATGGCTTGGGTTACCAGCTCATCTATCGACTTGGAGAGATCGATGTTTACCCTAGCCTCGGTCATGGCCTGATCTATCCTACCCGGCGGATGAGGCGTCCTGGTCTGGGGGTTGATGGCGTTGGCGGCTATGAACTGGATAACCTGCCTCCTCTTGGCCTCTATGAGCTTCTTTCTCTGATCGGCGGTGAGGCTTATCTCGCCCTTCTTCAGGATCTTGTCGGCTATGACCGGAACTTCTGTGGTGCCGAAGGCCTTGACCAGATCTTCCTCTGAGGACCTATCGCCACGGCCGGCATTCTCGAAGATGTCTTCCACAGCCAGGATCCCCTCCAGGTTGTTGCTCTCCCCCCTCCTATAAGCCAGGGCACCGTCGGGATCCACCAGGATTTCGAAGGTGCAGCCGTGGGCCTTCAGCCTGGCAGGAATTGCATCTTCAAGCCTTACCATCTGCCATTCACCCTCTAACTTTCGCTCTTCTCACTGCCACCGGTCTGGGAGCCCACCGAGGCCTTCATCCTCTCGACATAAGAGGCGACCTCCTGCTCTCCTAGCTTGTGGAACTTCTTGTCCGCGAGCTTTATTATGCCGATCTCGGTGGTGGCAGCCTCGACCTTTCCCTCGGAGGCCTTATTCAAAGCCTCCAGGCCCAGAAGAACGGCTTGGTCCATGGAGAGGTCCTCTCTATATTTATCCTCGAAGACCTCCATCACAGCCGACCTTCCAGCTCCGATGCCCGTGGCCTTGTATTCCAGAAGGGCTCCGCTTGGGTCGGTCTCGAAGAGACGGGTCTTATCTTCCTCAGCACCAATAATGAGAAGGGCTGTTCCAAAGGGCCTGACACCGCCATACTGGGTATACTGCTGCTTGAAATCGCAAATCTTTTTGGCCAGGGTCTCTACGCCTATGGGCTCATCGTACATGAGCCTGTTGATCTGGCTCTCCACCCTGGCCCGGTCTATGAGAACCCTGGCATCGGCAACCAGGCCTGAGGTGGCTGCACCTATATGAACATCAATCTGGAAAATTTTCTCTATGGATTTTGGCTCCATGAGCCTGCTTGTGATCCTTTTATCCACTAGAACTGCGACTCCATCCATCGCTTTGATCCCAACTGCGGTGGTCCCTCGTCTAACTGCCTCACGGGCGTACTCCACCTGGAAGAGGCGCCCGTCAGGGCTGAATACAGTTATCGCCCTGTCATAACCCATCTGCGGTGCCATCTGCATCTACATATCCTCCGCGCAAATCAAAAGAGGTCAGTCCCAAATACCTGGTATCTGATCCTTTGACCCTACAGGGGTCGTCCGGACAAAGATCTATCTGGCGGCCTTGGACGTGTTCAATCCGCCCAGATACTTCATCTAGCTCGATTCTTCTTCCGCCGCTATCAGCACTTATTAAGCTCAGTCGCGGTATATACTTTTCTGTGGCCCCCCGGATGGTTCCAGAGACGCCTATGACTCTAACGGCTGTCCTTACTCCTACAACCGAATAAACCGTGGATAAGGCCGCCCTGCTCTCCTCGATCTTTAGATGGGAGCACTTTATGATTCCGAACTTGCCATCGAAACCTATCAGCTTGAGCCTGTTTCCGGCAACACCCACATCCCCGTAGAGGGAGACGTGGGCCGAATGGATCTCTGCTGATAGGTCCACTGACCTTAAGGCCTCTTCGGAATCCACCTCTATAGCCATGTACCTCCTTCTCTTGCGAAGGACGGGAAGCCTGGACCTCAAAGTATCTCTACCCCCGGACTTGCCCAGGACTTTCTGTTCTTGTCCAGTATTCTCAAGGGATGCAAGAGGGCCTCTTTGGCCTCGAAGGTCTCGAACCCCACCACTTCTGCCAGGGCTATGAGATCTCTCGGAGTTCTTAAATCCAGATGGGACATGGCCCCTGAAGTAATTACTGCAGGGACCTCGAACTTCCTGATCAGGGTGAGATTCCTCCTTACGAGCTCCATCCAGCGGGACCTGCTGGTGCGCCTCAGGCGCACCATAGGGCTCAGGTCAAATCCTATGGCTACATCGTTCTCCTGGGCAGCCTTGACCAGGGCAATCCCCAGGGCCTTTCTGCCATCCTCAGGGTGGACCAGAAGGTCGACGCTTGGGTCCTCACAGGCCGCCCTGTTAACCTCCTCGGTGCCGCCGTGGACGGCCACAAAGGGATATCTGGCCCTGGCTGAACGGGCCCGGCTGTGGAGCACCTTGGCGTTCTCAGCCATGACCTCTATGCCCATGATGACCTCCATGCCCTGGATGGAGGAGGCTGCCTCGGGCAGGAAAACCTTCTCAAAACCGGTATGATTGCATATAATTAGGCAGCTAAAGCCCAGACATCTGGCCTCCAGGGCCAGCCTGCTCGGGGAGTCGGAGCCTTCGGGAAGAGAGTGGACGTTGCCCTCACAAAAAAAGTTCATAGAAGCTCTCCGACTACCCTGACCGCCTCTCCGTACCTAGCAGGGTAGGACTCCACCAGGGCGGTGACATCTATAGCGTCCTTGGAATCCGTGAGTCGGACGATACCCTTGTAAGCCGCCTGTTTATCCAGGCGCAGATGGAACTCGGTCCCCGAAATCCGCTCGGGTACCTCTCTCCTAAGCCTCTGGAGATCCTCTTTTGGCAGTTGCTCTCTAAGAATCTGGAAGAAGCCCAGGCCATCTCTTTTTCTGAGGATGGCCTCCAGAATATTCATTGGGTTTCCGAAGTAGCCCTCAACCGAGATTACAATGATGCTATCCAGAGGGACGAAGATGGAGAGGGCCTCTTTGACTCTCTCCTCGTCCTCTGTGGCTGCTGCAAACGCCCTAAAAGTTACTCTGTGGATCACTTACCCTTACCGTCGTGGGCCCTGATGCCGGGGCGCGTCTTCTCAGTGCCCTCTCCTCTGGTGGCCAGTCCGCGGCCTTTTCTGCCGGCACTGGTCTTGCCGCGCTCGGCCCTGCCTCTATGGGTGCCGTTGCATACCCAAGAAAGGTCCTTGTCGGAGATTATGGCCGGGTGATGGGAGTCGACCATGATGACCTCGTACCACTTGTGCTTGCCATCCTCGCCAACCCAGTAGGAGTTGAGAACCTCCATATTCCTGAATCTCTTGCTGGCCCTCTCCTCGGCTATGCGCTGAATGGACTTGGCAGCGGTGATAGCGTTGACCCCCATCTTGCTGGTTGCCCTGTTCCGCTCGTACCTGGACTTGTTCAGGCCACCACGCCTTACCTTGACCCTGGCCATGAGAAGGCCTTCCTTAGCCTTGTATCCAAGCGCCCTCGCCCTGTCCAGGCGGGTGGGCCTGTCAATCCTCTGAACCGTCATCTCACGACGCCAGTCTCTGAGCCTATTCTGTCTTAAGGCGCCTACATAGCCCTCCCTCGGAGAGGACCAAGCATCGCCAATATATGAGTAAAAAGACCTCATCTTTGTCTCACCTTCTGGTTCAACCTACAAGGTCACATCCCAGATCTTCAAGGAAAACCCGCTCATACCAGATAAAGCTTTTCTTGAAGCTTCCAATGGGCTCCTAGAAAAGCTCTGACAAAACCTTTCTTCTGGGACAGGGTTCGCCCTTCAGTATAAACTTGGGCCTGGTCCTAGCCCCGTCCCTGAAGCCAGTCAGAACCACCGATCCCTTACCCCTGGATTCCATAAGGGACTGTAATTCTGCGGCATCTTCTTCTGTGAGTTCTACGTAACCCTCTTTGCCCGAGTCCCAGTCGAAGATCCTGGCTAGGCGCGAGGTCTTGACGACCCTGCTGGACCCAAGGGCCTCGCCGGCAGCGCTCTCCACGGGGCTTGAGGACTCCTTGCACCGCTCATCCGGGTCGCAGTACCCGAGGCCCTCCAACCCCAGATTGGGATAGCCCTTGCTCTTCTTGCGGATGGTATCACACTTGGGACAGTGGAGCTTTCGGTACCAGCTATCAAAGATCTTATCAGAGACCTCAGACCTGGAAGCCGCATCCTTCCATAGCATCCTTGCCGCCTCCTCCTTCCACCCCGCCTGGCCCAGGAAGGCGGCCAGGGTGGCCAAGGCTCTGTGCCTTCCGGGAAGGGGACCGGCCCTGGCCAGAATATTCCTGATGCAGTGCGGAAATCCCTCCGCATGAAGGGGCTCCAAGGCTATCCACATGGTCATGTCCCTGCGCTCCACCCCGAGTACGGAGACAGGGATCTCCTGGCCGACCTTGGGCCTGGGTCTATATCTCGCTCTCATTCCCTTAGAAGTGACCTCCTTTGAAGTAAGCTTGAGTCTCCTGCTTGGGCTTGGCAACCTGAGGTATAGCAGCAACACCTTTCTTGGCCTCGCATTCCATCCTCTGGCCAAGGATGCACTTCCCTGATCTCAGGCCTCCCAGGGGGTTCTTGGGAGTTCCCATGGAGTTCATGCACCTGGCCATAACTGCTGCGCCTCGGGCAAGGCCATCATCCACGAAGACCACGTTCTTATCGGGCTCGTCGTAGAGGTTCAGCTTGCCAACCTCTTCCAGGATTAGGGATGGCTTATTTCCGCTGATGCCGGCCCTGCCAGTGACTCCTAGCGCGGTTTTCTTGTTAACAATTCCCTCCTCGATTCCGACCTCCACCAGCCTCCTAGCTATGCGGGCGCTGACCATGTCCAGGGCACCGAAGAGGGTCTTCAAGCCCTTTGACCTGTAAATCTCGCCACCGATACCCGAGAGCTTGCACAGATCGCTCCCATTGATACCCACATCGCAGCCTATGAGAACCACATTGTTCTTGGCTGCAGCATCTGGGCTTACGGGCACCAGGCCGTATTTGTCCCTGGAGGAGGGCACTTTCTCCACGCTTACCAGAGCATCTATCCTGTCAGCGTACTTTTTGGCCTCAGGCCCGTAATCAGCCTTGGCCTTGGGATCGAAGATATCCAGGGTGGCTCCGGTCTGCTTGTTCACCAGGCCCGTCCCCTGGACCACGGCATCAGGGATGGCACCGGCCAGTCCGCATAGGTTGCCTATGGTCATGGAGTAGGGAAGCTCATCGCTGGTGATCCTTCCATCCAGGGTGGTGCCGAAGTCCATACAAAGGCAGGGATTTCTGAAGTCCACGTCAGTCCACTTGCTCCCCTCCTTGATGCCGGCGGTGGCAAGCTCGCCTTCCATCTCGTTAGCCACCACCTCCACGCCTGTTGAGCCTTGGGGTGGATAGACCGAGGCCACGGCGCCGTTGAAGATCACCTTCTCTATCAAAGAATAGCGCTTGAACTTCGCAGGGATGTTGTAGATGGACATGGCCGGAGTCATGAGCCTCGGCGGCACACCGGCCATGAGGCAGCCCTGGGCCAGGGCCAGTATGAATGCTCCTACCTGATCTGGCGAATCCAGCTCGGCCACAACACCAGTGGACCTGACCACGAAGTTTAGATCGGTCTTTATATCCAGCCTGGCCCTTTCGTGGCTCTCCAGAAGAGCGTTTTTGACCAGCTCAGCTATGGACTCCTTGGTCAGGGGCGTGCTGTTGATAGTCCTGGCAAAGACTTCCTCCCCTGGTTTTGGCTTTCGGACGTCCCTGGTCATCTTGATGGTCTTGTTGACTATGTACGTCTTGCCCGTGTCCATATCAGTGGCGGTGAGGATGCTCTTGGTTGTAGTATTTCCGACTTCGACAGATGCCACTATGAAGAAGGATTTGCTCTTGAGGTCGAGATAGCTCACCGGGGGGCTTTCCGCTACGCGCGGTTTTGCTTTCGATTTAAGGAGACGGCCGAAATCCATGATGCGTAGGAACAGCTTCGAGACGATAAAAGCTTTGGGTGATACCAAAAGTTTCTATTGATGCTTTAAAGGATCTTTTAACTCTTCCTTGCAGATGCCTGCTTCTTTTAAGAGCTTGTAGCGATCTCCTCTGGTTGATTAATAGGCATTTAACCCCAAAGGTTTAGCGACCGTCGGAGCCGTAATCAGCGACATTATATCCTTTTTCCTCTTTAGCCTCCTGGAAGCCTCGCCCCTCCTATAAAAAAATAAGGCACTAAGGCTTCATGATCTCCAGGTTGAAGGACTCGGCCAGAACCTCGGGATTCAGCCTGCCGCGGATAAAGGTTCTCCTGGATTTGAGATCGTTCACCGTAACCTTGGCCGGAGCAAAGACGTTGTGATCCACCTTGAAGAAGTCGAAGCCCGCATCTTTAAAGGTCTTGTAGAAGGGCTTGCCATAGTCCCTGGAGGCCTCGGAAGGCATGCGCTTCAAGAACTGCTGGAGCTCATCGACATTGGAGTAATCTACGGTGTAGTAAGTCTCTCCCCCATAGATGATGGCATCATTGGAGGATCCCATGCACATGGTGACATCGCCGACGATGGGCGAGATCGGTGCCCTTCCCCAGCCGCTCTTTATGGTATTTATATCGAAGCCCAAGGTGAAGAGCTTATGGAGGCCCGTCTCCACCACCCTAGCGGAGACCTGAACCAGGCCGGCCACGGAATCAGTTGGGGCCACCGCCAGGCGAAGGTCGGCAGGATCTATACCTGCGCTCTCGGCAATCTTAGCCGAGACCTTGGCGTCGGGGAGCTTATTGGATTCCAGGACCAGGATGCCGACATCGGAGTACTGCTCAAAGCCCATCTTCTCATAGAGGTCCTTAGTCTTCCTAGCCAGGACCCTGGCAGGGCCGCTTCCCATGGCAAAGTACTTCTCGCCCTTTATCTGCCACATGGCACACTGGGAGGCCATGCATGAGATGGCGGGGTGGTCTGTGGCCACTTGGATTCCAGGCACGGGCGCGCCCAGAACATCGCAGGGCGTTAGCTGTATATTGGCTAAATCCGACATGCAGAGGCGGCTTAAGTAAACCCCTGCACTGAGGCCGCCCTGAACCTTGACCCCGGCATCTACCACTATGGTTCCATTCTCAAGCTCTGAGGATGCTATCTGCAGCTCATCCTCGAAGTCGAGCATCTCCTCAAAGACCTCAAAGGCCATCTCATTCAATCCCATCAAGCCAGGTCACCCTGGGAGTAGCATGGAGCCACAGCTCATAAATATAGCGATGAAGCCCAAGGGAGCGGTTTCACAGGGTAACTTTTATCTACTACGGTCATTGTCGTGAGATTAAGGCGGTCTGTGTGATGGCCCCGACGTCGTTATGGCTAAGGATGACGTGGACCTATCCTTTGGAGGACTAGTGCCCAGTAAAAGTCTAGCTGAGCCATACATCAAGTAATGGGCTCATATTCTCGGCGTTCTATATGCCCATGATATACGATTAGAACCATCTCCGTGTGGAGGCCTTGATTTGAAGATAAGATATCTATTTGCGCTCATACTCGTCATTCTTGTATCGACGGCTGCCGTGGCCCAGGAGGATTCTGACGTACCATCATCTGGCTCAGTCGGGGGGTCATCAGATGGAGCATCAGATGTAACGTCAGATGCATCGACGGGGAGAAGCTCCGGAGGATCCGACCTCCAGGGCATATGGAGGTTCAACCTGGCTGAGACAGAGGTAACCGTAGCCATAAGCCAGTCCGAAGACCGCATTTACGGACCCTGCAAGTTCGAGGGCGAGAACCCATGGAACGGTGTGGTCTCGGGCTCCGTATCCGGAAAAGCAGTCCATATCGCCTTGGTAGCCCTACAGGGAGCGGTCCTGGTCTCCACCGCGGCAGAGGCCACCATCCAAGATGACACTCTTACGGGAAGCTATGTGAAGGCTGATTCCGAGGGCAATGCGGCCTTAGGAGAGCTGACTGCCATGAAGATCAGCGCCGACGTATCCGATTACACCCCTGCCAAGGTGGAGAGCCATGCCGAGATTACCTCTGAGGCTACAACCAATGCCAAGAAGACGACCTCAGCTGTAGATCAGCCCGAGGGAGGGTCAGGCACGATGTCCAGTGACGAGACCAGCGATCAGCCCGCTCAAGACTCGATACAGCAGACCGCCCAGCTGGGATCGAGAACCCAAAAGGGCAGCTACAAGAAGGCCCAGTATCACTCGGTCAATGATCTGGCTAAGGGGTTGGATCCCAACATCATGCCCAGGTCCTATCCTCTATAGCTATTCTAAGGAATACTCTGTGCCAGGCGGGATCCTAACAGCTTTCGTCTGGCCCTTTTATTGTTAGTTAAAATTTATCGGATGAAAGCCCAGACCTGATACTCATAGATCCTCCCTGCCTTCTCATCGATGTATACCGATCGCGAGGCCGGAGATGCCAGGCTGGAGAAAAGAGTGTAATAGCACTCTACCAAGGGCTTGGCTGTGATCTCGGCCTCCGGTATGTCCAGCGGTAAGTCGACGGTGTTGGCTGAGATTAGGAGGCCTCCGGGCTTGATCCTGCTTACCACCTGCCCCATAACCTGGTAGGTCCTTTTCAGGGAGACCTGGGCGCCCAGGTAGTAGACGGCCTCACTCCAGATGCAGACGTCGTAGCCCTCCTTCAGGTATTTTGCACAGATGGCGATATCCCCTTCCAGAAGGGTTACTCTATCGGCCCAGGGCAGAAGTCTCTTTCTGGCCGTGGCCATGGCCTGGCCTGATATGTCGATGCAGGTTACACGGGCCTCCTTGAATCTATCCATAAGGGTCACGGTCTGGACTCCCTCAGCAGATCCAATCTCCAGTATCCTCTCAGGATGAGGTAGCCTATCCACTATAACCTCGGCCTGCCTTCGGTACTTTAGCTGCTCGAACTCCGAGGTGAGATAATTCCAAGGGTCGGGGCTTGAGAACTTGTCATCTAGATAATCAACCATCCAGGGATTCTCTATATCATCGCCTCCTTTCTTTCGGGCCTTTTTCTTGGGTCAAAAACCCGGGTCAGATCCTTTTTAGCCTTTTCCTTAACAAGAACTGTGGACTACTCTACCCTGAAGGGTAGGGCTTCGCACTTCATAGCCAAAACTTGCATCACGGATATGTGATGTAGAGGTTTTGGCTCTATGGGCGTTTAGGGCTGTTCCATCCCTGCAAAGAGAATGTTCATTGCTACATTGTAGTCGCGGTCAGAGAAAAAACCACAATAGGGGTAATCATGAACTCCATACGATAGCTCTTTCTTAACAATGCTGCCGCAGCAAGAACACCTCTGAGAAGTTTTACGCGGATCTACAGGTATCATCTTTCGATCAGCCCTTTGAGCCTTGTACGAACGCATGAGCATGAACTTAGACCAAGTGGCATCGCGGATGTTTCTATGTATCCCCTTATCGCGTCCATTCTCCTTCAGGGCCTTGACATCCAGACCTTCAACGCAGATGATATCATATTCGTTAACGTACATCCTGGAAAGCTTATGAAGGAAATCCGCTCTTTGATTACCGATCTCCACATGAACTTTATCCAGCTTATCCCTTAGTTTCC
>DAXJ01000064.1:704-4689 GCA_002506335.1 Methanosaeta sp. UBA114 | reverse complement strand
CTGGTTGGAGCGAAAGCCTGGCACAGAGTGCAGCCGTAGAAGACATCCACCTGCTCATCGTGGAGTCCCTTGGCCCTCTCGTCCCTGGTCTTGTAGGCAGCCATGGCCTTGGCCAGCTCTTCCTTGACCTTCTCTGGATCGGTGACGATGGTGACATCCATCTTCTCTATGAAGGGCATCTCGGCCTTGTAGAGCTCTATGACAGGCTTGAATACATGAGCCCAGGAGGTTACACCCTTCTTCTGCAGGCCCTTACCGAGCCTTATCCAGATGTCGTACCTCTGGTTCAGGTGCATGAGGCCGCTGATGTAAGACAGGAGGGCGTGGTTTCTCCGCTCTATGATGGACTCCAGGTCCTTCTCGATCTTCTCGCCGCCGACCCTGAAGATCATGCCGAAGCTAATGGTGGACCCTACGGCGATGTCCTTGAGGTCAGGACCGATAATAGTGACGTTTCCATCCGTAATCTGATCCATGGGGGTTGCCAGGGTCAGCTCAAAGGCCTTAGCCTTGGGGCCGCCGAGCTCTACCCACAGGTCGTCCTTTCTGATGCGCTCCCCTTCATACATGGGAGATATATCTAACTTGACTTCATCTGCCATTAACACACCTCTTATGAGATAAACTTCACTTCTTCATTGCTGCTATTAGCTCGTCGATCGCTGCGTGATAATCGTCCGGGTTGAATGCTAGGTTACCGAAGGTCATGTCGGCATTGACGTGGTAGTACCTGTCTATGGATACCCTCTTGATGTTCCTGTTGTAGTGCTTGAGGGTCGAGAACATGGCGTTGGCAAACTTGTAGAAGATGCCGGTGAAGATTACCAGGTCGTACTGGCCATTGCCATCTAGGCCCTTCCAATCCTCGAACCTGAGGTAATTGGTCAGGGGATGGAGGCCCGTCATGTATACATTATCTTCGTAGCCTCTCTCCACGAAGCCCTTCATGCTGTGAGCAGTGGCTGCAATGGGTATTCCCATCTTACCGATCTCAATTACCTTGTCGAACATCACGGGGTCATTGAAGAGCTCTGCTCCCACGACGAGCAGAGGTCTCTTCGCCTTCTTAATTATGGCGCCCATGACCTTTGGCATATAGGTCTTAGCCATCTCGGGCCCAGGGATCTGGGCCATCTCGAAGGGAACGGGATTCTTGGTGGTATCTACGCCCTTCTTTGCTTCAGCTGCCATCTAAATCACTTCCTCCTTCAACTTACTTCCTGGCCCTTATCTTCCTGGGGAGGTTGGTTGGATCGAAGCTGACATCGGCAGGCCTGAGAGGCCCGGAGATGAACTTCTTGGCCTTCCAATCCACCTTCCAGCCGTGCTTGGACTCGAGCTCTTTCATCATCTGATCTCTCCACTTGAGCGGCAGATCAGCGACGGCCCTGACGTACTCGTGCCAGTCTGGCGGCAGCTTTCCAAGGTACTTCTCGGAGATCTCACACCAGTGGGTGAGCTTGATCATCCTGCCCATGCTGTTATCGGAGGGCCTCAAGCAGAGCTTGGCCATCTCAGTCAGGGCCTCTTCCATGGTCTCTGCTATGTAGAGCATGGCCTCGGGGGCGGGCTCGATCTGCTGCATGGAGCCATCCCTGGCATCTATGACCATCCAGTCCTCGGGCTTATCGTGCCTTCCCATGAAGGACCTGCGGTACATAACCGAATGGGGCTGAACAACCACTGGAATACCGAGCCTATTGCAGCCGGTGGCGATGGATGCTGCCTTCTGGGAGTATGGTCCCCAGGCAACGCCGCAAGCTCCTACCTTGGATAAGATATAGTCTGCGATGTCGTCCCAGTTACCGCGGTGGTTCCTGTGAGCGAAGATGGTAGCGACCTTTATGGCTGCACCCATGATGTTTGCGTTCGCGACGCAGGAGCCAGTGTTGCAGACGTTCCTGCCATCGAAGCCACCCTCGTACTGTTCCCAGATGGTCTTACCCTCCTCGTCCTTGTAGAGGGACATGTCCATGGCCATGCATCCGGAGGTGACTACGATATAGCCCCTGTCAGCGAACTCCTTGGCCATGATGTAGGCTTCCTTGGGGCCCTTCGGGTAGTTAGAGCAGCCGACCAGAGCGATGACGCCTGGGATGGTGCCGAGCACGATGGGCGCGCCGACCTTCCTTATCTCAGTATCCCTGGCAGGTCCGCGTCCGGCTCGCATGAGGAACTTCTGATCCTTGATGTACTGCCTGTTGGCATACTCGTAGAGGTCCATGATGTTTATGCCCTGAGGGCAGGCCTGCTCGCACCTGGCGCATCCGACGCAGATCTCGTACATTGACGAGAAGGATTCCAGGTTGCCCTTCTTGGCATCCTCTATCAGATTGCTGATCTGGATGTGGGGCGGGCAGACGAAGGCGCATTTGTTGCACTGGGTACACTTATCCAGGGCTGCCTTGAACTGGGCCTCGGTGAGGAGACTCTGGGCTTTGGCCTCAGCTCTCTTGGGCTTTACGCCAATAGCTACCCTTATGCCGACCTCTCCGGCCTTGATGGGGTCCAGCACTGCTACGCCTGGCATCTTGAAATTGACCAGGTCTTCCACTATGGCATCGATTGGATCGTTGGTCCTGTCTGGCAGGCCCATCATGATCTTGTCTGTGGTGGCGATGACTGGGATCTTGCGCTTTTGAGAGTCCTCCAGGACGTCGCAGTAGACGCACTGCTCATCTACCATGATGCAGTCCATGACGCCAGAGCGGACCATCTTTCTCCACCAGCCCATAGCGCCTGCAACCTTTGGTTTGCAGCCTATGTTCTTGGGCACGGTCTCCTTGCCTATGCCCTCGCCGATCCTGGTGAGATCGATAGCAGTACAGCAAACGCCGCCTATGTCCACCTTGTCCCAGAGGTTATTCTTCTCAGCATAGAGCATAGCCTCGGCACCAGCAGCCAGGTTGTGGCCGTAGGCGATAAGAACGCCCTTGTTCTGGTCCATGGTTCCCATGCCAATCTCTACCAGAGGAGCATCGGCTGCGCCGCGGGGCATGTTGTAAGCTACCATCTGGAGCAGGTCGCAGATCTCCATACCCAGATCGTCCATCATGCCGCTGTGCAGTGCCTTGGACTCGAAGTCGCCCCAGTAGCTCTCCTGGCCGGTGTGGGTGGAAGCCATGAGCTGAACTACCTCTTCTTCCAGATAGTTGAGGCCCTCGCCGAAATCCTTTAGGGTCTTGGGCTTCTTGCCCATAACCGTCTGGTATATGGGTGAGTCTACGAGGATCTCATCACCCATATCGAAGTCCATGTTGCCAAACTTCTCGATACACCAGTGGTACAGGTGTCTGCCGTGAGCGGAGTGAGCACAGCAACCCATCAGGCAGGCAATTAAGACGATTTTACCACAGTAGCCTGACATATCAAGGCCACAAGCGCCTTTCTGATTCCCGGTAAGATCACATGGTCCATAAGTACAAAGGGTACAAGTATCATCAGCGGGCGCGTAAAAGACCTTGTACCTATCCATCAGCTTGAAGTCCCAGTTGCGAAGAGTCGCCACGCCGGGCCTGGGGAAGGGTCCCATGGGCTGGTCCCATTCTTCCTCTTCCTTAACGACAGCTCCGATATTGATCTGGACATTCTTCATGTCCTCAACGGCGAAACTGCCCTCAGTTTTTACCATAGGGTTCTTGGCCTCCTCTTTTCCTTTTGATATACGCGCTTGGGTTAGGCTATACTACATAAAACCCTTTCGGAGATAAATTAATATAAAACTATACATATACTAGTCGTTCTCGGGCTGCGCTTTCTCTATATATCAGCGCCGTGGGATTCGTGCGCGGAGATCACGATCGTTAATGGAAGATAGGTGCCCGCCAGGTTCAAATGCCAGAGAGCAAAAAGGCCCAAGGCCCATGATAGAACGCATCAGGAAGAGCTTTGCCAAAGCCAGGACCTGTCACCACGGAGGAAAGGTCAGGCAGGCCTCTGCCCTATTGGGCATGGAACCCCTGGACTTCAGTGCCAACATAAATCC
>DAXJ01000064.1:0-323 GCA_002506335.1 Methanosaeta sp. UBA114 | reverse complement strand
TATCCCCAGAACATAGTTCCTGGCAACGGCTCCTCGGAGCTCATAAGGCTCTTCGCGGAGGCTGCCCTGGAGGATGGCGATCTGGCCCTGATCCCTCAGCCAACCTTCGGCGAGTACGAGGCACAGTCCAGGCTCGCGGGAGGGAGAATAAAGAAGATCCCCCTGGGCGCGGACGGCATGCCGGCCTTAAGCGATAGTGACCTTTCGCAGGCCAAGGCCCTTTTCCTGTGCAACCCCAACAACCCTACAGGGGTATTACTTTCCCGGGATAAGGCCCTGGAGGTGGCTAGGATGTGTGAGGAGGCCAAGGTCTTTCTCCTTCT
>DAXJ01000025.1 GCA_002506335.1 Methanosaeta sp. UBA114 | reverse complement strand
GGGGGCTACAACCTTGCAGTCGGTGTTTCTAAAGACCGCCTCGAACCTGAGCTGGTCGTTTCCCCTGCCGGTGCAGCCGTGGGCTAGGCATTTGACTCCCAGGTCCTCAGCGATCTCAACGGTCTTTCTGGCGATGAGAGGCCTAGCTATGGCCGTGCCGAGGACGTAGCCCTCGTAGGAGCCATTAGCCTTTATCAGTGGGAATAAATAATCCTCTACGAACTCCTTCTTGGCGTCGATGATGTAGTGCTCATCAGCGAGCTTTTTAGCCCTTAGGTTTCCTCTACCGATATCGCTCTTGGGCTGGCCCACGTCCACCAGAACCGTTATAATCTTATCAAACCCGTACCTCTCCCTGAGAAGGGGTATGCATACGGAGGTATCCAAGCCTCCCGAATAGGCCAGAACAACTTCACTCACCCTATCACCGCTGCGTACATGGGATTCGATTAATTAAATCTTACTCCTCTTCGAGTAATCTTTAAGGCGATAACTCTATAACTGCTCCCGATGAGAAGAGGTCCCAATGACCCAGCTGCTTAATACTGCCGCCCTCTCTGTGGATTTCAACGGGGATAAGAGGGAGCTAGAGGCGCACGGGGCCCTGGCTGCAGTGGTCCAGCCGGCCCTGAGCAGGATAAATCAAAGGCTTGGGGTGGAGAAGCCCGCACTGGTCAGGAAGGACGATTTTATAGCCAGCACCTGGCTTCCGCCTATCCCCAGCGTGCCCTTCAAGCGGCTTCTGGTGGGCGAGGCCAAGATGGCCATAGGCAGGCCCATACCACAGACCGTGTCCATAGAGGTGACCAGGCAGTGTGGCTGCGACTGCGATCACTGTCTCATCAAGGAGGGAGAAGGAGAGCTCTCTTACCAGGAGATAGTCTCGGTGATAGATCAAGCCCTGGACATGGGCACCTGTATCATAACCTTCACAGAGGGCGATCCGCTTCTGAGGGCCGATCTCATTGACCTCATAAGACACGTGGACCCTGAGAAGGCCGTGACCAACCTCTTCACCCCCGGCCTGGAGCTCACCCAGATAAAGGCCGAAGCATTGAAGATGGCCGGGCTTTACAACATCATCATAGGTATCTACAGCGCAGATCCTGCCGTTCACGACAAGATCAGAGGTCTGGAGGGATCCTATGCCAAGGCCCTGGAGGCGGTAAAGGTGGCTCTAAGAGCAGGCCTCATAGTCACCATCTCAACTCACGTGACCTCTTCTTCCGTGGACTCCATACCCGAGCTCTATAGGCTCGCCTCTGAGCTTGGAGCCCACGAGCTCTCCATCTGGGAGGGAATCCCCAGGACCCCTGAGGAAATGCTCACCCAGATAGATCGGGAGAAGATCCTCAATTTCTACCATAAAGTCAATTCCGAACCTGGAGGTCCCAGGCTATTTGCCAGCACATATTTCGAGGGCCAGATGCTGGGATGCATGGCCGGAAGACGCTGGCTTCACGTAGGAGTGGATGGAAATGTCAGGGCTTGCCCCTACCTCAAGGGAAGCTACGGCAATATCCGCGACAAGTCTCTGCTTTATATATGGAAAGAGGTCAGGGCCTGTGGTGAGTTCAAGGGCTTCGACCGTTCCTGCCCCGCTCAGGAGATCCTCCTATGATATCGTCTAAAGCAATCCGGGGTTTAAAAATCTGTACTAATAAATACGGAAAATTATTAGTACAGAGGTTGCTGTATCATCGCCGAGGATAGATATGGGAGTCTTAAGAGGTCTTAAGCTAAGCTTTGGGACCTGGATTAACAAGTTATTCAGCCGGAAAAGGAAGGCAAGGATTGGGCTATATGGGCCTCCCAATGCAGGTAAGACCACTCTGGCCAACAGGATAGTCAAGGATTGGTGTGGCGGTGGCATCGTGGGCAGCGTTTCGGCCATACCCCATGAGACCAGGAGAGCTGTAAGACAAGAGGGTGTGCTCATCAACTCCAATGGCTCCAGTATAGAGCTGGACATAGTTGACACTCCTGGCATGGCCACCAAGATCGATTTTAAAGAGTTCATGGCTTTTGGCATGGATGAGACTGAGGCCAAGAAAAGGGCCAAGGAGGCAACAGAAGGGGTCATTGAGGCCATCAAGTGGCTTGACAACCTTGATGGGGTTCTATTGATCATGGATGCCACCGAGGATCCTTATACACAGGTCAATGTCACCGTCATCGGCAATATGGAGGCCAGAAAGCTGCCCCTCTTGATCGTGGCCAACAAGATAGACCTGCCCAAGTCATCTCCCTCTAGGATCAAGGCTGCCTTTCCCCAACATTCCATGGTCTCTATCTCGGCCCTGGAAGGCTCCAACTTGGAAGAGCTGTATGAGGCTATAGCTGCCAACTTCGGGTGATGGAATGAGCGAAGTTCAGATGGATCTGATCTCCGGGGAGAAGCTGGAGAAGTTGACATCGGTAGAGAAGATAAGGCTCATCCTGGACAAGGTCAAGAGTGGGAGGATAGTGGTCCTGGAGAACGGCCTCAGCCCCGAGGAGGAGGTGCGCTTAATCGAGGTGACCATGACCGAGATTAGGGTGGACGAGTTCTCGGGCATAGAGATAGAGAGCTATCCCTCCAAGAAGGACGCGGGGTCCTTCTTCGGTAAGATCTTGGGCAGGGGCACGAACAAAGGCAGGATGACGGTGATAGGCCCTGCTAACCAGATAAGGACCGTGGAGAAAAACGAGTTCCAGATAAGCACCAAGGTATCGGTTGGTGATTGATTGCCGCACATGTGCACCAGGTGTAAACGCGCCTTTGAGGATGGAGCTGACCTTCTGAAAGGCTGTCCTAATTGCGGCTGGAAGAAGTTCATTTTCATCAAGAAGGGGAACGCTCCGGCCAGGTTGGATGCCAAGGCCGATCTAAAAGGAGATGCTAAAGGGATGGATGATGTCAAAGTAGCCTCCGTTTCCACGGTAGAGCTCAAAAGGTCCTCCCCTCTTGATTCTTTGGAATCCCAGCCAGAAGGTGCTAAGGTAAATGTTAAAAGTCGTGGAAAGGCAGCGCCCGATCCCCAGGAGGCCGAGGCGGAAGGTACGAAGGTTGAGAGCATAAAGATAACTGCCCCCGGCACCTACGAGCTGAATCTGCCCACCCTATTCGAGAGGGATGAGCTTATTATGGCCGTCAAGGAGGGGACCTACCTTATAGATCTCTCCTCGGCCTTCAGAAAGAAGAAGGAATGAGCTTCCTTCCTTTGCTATACGCTAATCTTTCTACTGCGCAATCCTTATGACTACTTCTTTCCAGCCGGGTTCCACGCCTCTCAGGGACTCGGCCATGGCTACTGAGACGTTGCCTATGAACTCCTGGGTAAAGGCGTTCAAGGGAAGGCGCTTGCCGTCGACCGTTATTTCTACATCCATTCTTCTGCCTTGTACCCGTTTTTTTCCTGTATGAGCTTTAAGCCGTCTGATCGGTGTTGCCTATGGCCACGGGCAGGGTGAAGACGGTATCGGGTGCGCCTGTAGAAACGTTGTTATTTCTTATGGCGAAGAACGGAGTGAAAACCGTATTGGCCTCGTTAGTTGAGATGTTGGCGTTCCTTATGGCGAACATGGGGGTGAAGGCGGTCGGGGCAGGCCCTGTGATGCTCACCATATTGGCGTTGGAGAGGGCGGGACTCTTGTTCAAGGTGCTGAGATCCAGGACCGCATGGTTGCTGGTCGCAGTGCTGGTTTGCTTTACATCGAGGTTGACTGTCGGTACGTCGGTTGGCTTCTTATTCAGGGTGCTCAGATCAATTACTTCCTGCCCTGCCACTGCTAGGATGCCGACGAAGAGCGAAAGGACGATTAAGACCGTGATAAGCGTTTTCATAGTGAACCTCCTTTATTTGGGGTATAGGCCCCTATTTTCAGCCAATCGAGGTTTTACCATTTATGCCTTTTGCTGATGATTAAATTTTTTCAAAATCGTCAATTGTCCCTCGAACTCTTATAGTTCTTAAGGCATCTTATACCTATAGATTGGGTTTTATAGCCTAAAGGTCGGGTTATGCCAGACACCTCAGATGGGGTGATATGGCAAATGTCGATCCTTCGCGGCCTAGGGCCAGTCCGATCTACCCAGTGGACGGAGCGGGCCAGGAGGACCGACCTCACCTGGTGTGGGAGATGACCCTGCCGCTCTTCTTTACCATCTCCGCCAGGTCACAGAGGCTGGTGATCTTCACCCCTGGCGGGTACTCCTTGCAGCTTTCCTCCACATCCTTGTACCTACGGGCAGTAGAGCTTATCTGGGATCGGCCCTCACCTTGACTCCGCTGGCAGTCAGCTATCCCAGGAGCTCTTCGGCACTGTCTAGCAGATTGGGCCTCTGATCAACCTTGGGTATGTAGGATGGCATCCAGATAGATGAACACTTTCACGTAGTAGTGCTTAAGGGCAGCCTTGGCTATCTTATAGGCTATCTCCGTGTACTCGTAGACGTAAGGTCCCTCTGCCAAGATCAGAGTAAGCGTCTTCAAATCTCTCCTCCCCAGCTGGAGCGCCCTTGGTCTACCATCAAAAGATTCGTTGCCAGCATTGGATATAAACTTTTTAGCAAGGCTCTACCAGAGGGTGAACCCGAAGTACCTTACCGCGTAGACCAGGCCTACGGCGATGACAGCGAGACCAAAGATCTTAGTGATCCAGTGGCCTGCAGAGACGTATCTTTCGCCGATCCTCCCCCCAATGGTCCTGGAGAATGTGGATATGGGTATGATGGGAACCCCATGGCCCAGGCCGAAGGCCAGGAGCATGGTGCCTCCTACTAGGGGAGTCACATTCTGGGTCGAGAGCCATATGAGCACTGGAAAGACCATGGATACGGCACAGGGTGCCCAGCCCAGGGCGAAAATTATGCCCAGGAGAAAGGCGCTGACGAATGCCGAATAATCTAGGAGGCCTACGCAGGCGTCCACAGCCCTTTGGCCCAGGCCCGGTCCATTCTCGACATCCTCTCCCCTGTGCAACTTTGAGGTTAGGGTATCGAAGATATTTCCCAGGGGAACTAGGTTGCTGAGGCCCAGGAGGATCATAACCGTGCCTGCTATCAGGTCAAAGAGCCTGGAGTCTCTGATGAACACCCCCATTTGGGAGACGAAGAGGCCTATTATGAAGAAGACCGAGGCCATGCCCAGGGTGAAGGCTATGCCCATGGCAAAGCCCTCGGCAGAGGAGTTAATCTCCGCCTTTCCC
Organism: Methanosaeta sp. UBA114; assembly: GCA_002506335.1. Classification (GTDB taxonomy): domain Archaea; phylum Halobacteriota; class Methanosarcinia; order Methanotrichales; family Methanotrichaceae; genus UBA114. The sequence goes on along the minus strand of DAXJ01000025.1, from coordinate 11,872 downwards.
CTATGGCGGGATATCATGACGTAGGAGAACATTGCGATCATCAGGGCGACGGAGCAGGGGGCGAGAGATGTTATGATGCCCAGGAAGAACATGCCAAGGGCGGTGATCTCCTGTCTGGAGGCCTCCCTAGCTGCGGAAACGGATGCAGGATTGGCGATAAGGCCTGAAATTGCCGAGGCAGATCCGGAGCTTTCCAGGTCGGCATAGAGCGTTTCAGCGCTCTGAACTCCTTCCACCTCACCCTCTCCCACCTTGTAGACGTGGATGACCTTGATGACGCCGCCGTACTTATCCAGGAGGATCAGGGCTGGATTGGAGAAGCCGCCGTCGACCTCCCAGTAGTCCATGTAGATGCTGCCTATTTTATAGGGCTCCAGATCCTCTATCCAGGGCCAGGTTACATTGATCTTCCACCAGCTCTGAGTTAGGGTCTTGCCGTCATCGGAGTAGGGGTTCTTGCGCAGGTTGAGGGTCACCAGCTGGATCTCAGGGTGCTGCACCTTGACCCTCTCCAGTTCCTTAAGTTGGCCTTTAAGGCTTTTTTCGCACTCCCGGCAGATGGGGCTCTCCACATTGGTCACGTGGATGATGGCTGGAGTGCCCCTGAAATCGTTCAAGGAAAAAGCATTGCCTAAAACATCGGTGGCCTTGAAGTCAGGAGCAGCTATCATACCATTTACCGGAAATGCCATGAGGGATAAAAGGATCAGAAGGGCAAAGCTTAGAGCCCTGGCATCTCTCGCCATGGTCCCAGCCCTAACCTCAGCCTTTATCTCTGCTTCCAGCTCTCCCCTCTTCATTATGCTCCTCCGCCATTGCTTTGGCGGTAGTAGTATATGGCATCCTTTATGTAAGCCTCAACGTCGCTCTCGCTCATGGCATCCTCATAGCTATGCCAGGCTAAGGAGGTCTTGCCCCTATTATCCTTAAATTTTGTTAGAAAGATGGTGGTAGGCACATAGTTAGAGCCTCCGGTGGGATCGTAGGCCTCGAAGGCTTCCCTTCCATTGGAATCGTTACTATCGACCCTTATATTGTAATAAGTGATGTCCTTGCTGTAGGTCTTGAGGATCTGGGATAGAGCCTTCATTTGGGCTGCACAGGATTTGCAGTTGGCGGAATGGAGCAATATGATGACGGGCTTTTCCTTAAGGGATTGCAAGACCCAGCTTGGGTGGTCTACAGAAGCCCCTGGATTGGGGTTTTCGTTGGGATAGCCCGTCCACCAATCTTTATCCTCCGACCCCAGGGAGTAGGTAGGATTGTAACCTGATAGGTCCTCGGATGCGGCAGATTCGGTGATAAAAAGGACGGCAGCCAGGGCGAGTCCTGTGAAGATCGTTATTGAATTTCTGGACATGGTCTTTTAGTCCTCTTATTCGCATTTTTGGCTTTCTTATCTTAAGTCCTTGCCTATAAGAGCGCCATTAATCTTAACTCTTTGGTCTCTAGGTTTTTACCTTGATTGAATAGGGGCTCAGTCGCTCTTGGCCTCGAATTTCCCAGAACTCCTGGCAGAGTGGCAGGCATATTTGAATATATCGTTTTCGCTGCTCTGAGGCTTAGTGGGTCTGGGAACGGAGATCCCTGATATGGATGACCCTCGGTATTAACCTCCATCTTTGTCCAAGCCATTTTAAATTTAGCCCTTTTATACCGACCACCCTTTGGAAAAGAAGATATGTTATCAGGGCCAGCAGATAAGCAGATCTGCGGTGCTCTGACTCTATGTCGGGCCCCTTGGGGGTGAGCTTCCTGTTAGGGGCGTCATTCTGTGCAGGGTTCGAAGTTCCGATTCCCGCCTCTGTAGAGGCCGTTTGGGAGCTTCCCGACAGGAGCATCATCACCGCCCTTTAATCTTATCTGGTGATGAAAGATGTTGGAAGATGGCTTTACGCTGCCCTCTAAAAAGGCTAGGTTTGCGCTGTTGCTATCGATTACCCTAACCCTTTGCGTTTGGACGGCTTTCCAGGGAGCAATCGCATCGCCGTGCTACTTAGGCGCTTGCGGTCTAGATAACAACAACTGGGAGGATACAGCCAAGTCCTTCATGAACTCGGATGTGCCCTCGGTGGGGACCAGTACCCTGGGCACGTCGGGCAGCAGCTTTAGGGTCTTATCTCCTGATGGCGCTTCAAAGGAGGATACCTCCAAGGATAGCTCTATGGAATCTCCAACCGAATCCGCCGGAGATTCCAAAGCTGATGCTACGGGGACCACCAAGAGTTCCAAGTTCAATTACGACCGGCCGTCTATGAGATCAGACCTTTTCATCCAAGGACAGATCTTAGAACCCCTCCTGAGCGTTTCCAGCTCTGATCTGGTCCTGGATGTCTCCAACGGCGATAGGTATCTCCGAAACCACGCCAGGGATGCCCTTCGCCTGCCCTCGGACAGCTTCCTCCGAGAGAACGGTTCACTAAAATCCGTGGATGAGGTGGCTGAGATCCTCTGCCACGCTGGGGTTGTCGTGGATGATCCCGTTATCGTCTACGGTGACAGCATGGAGGAGGCAGCTTTGGCCTTCTGGGTTTTGAGATACCTGGGCTCCGATTCGGCCAAGGTCATGGACGGAACCTTCGACGACTGGATACAGGCCAGCCTTCCCCTGACCGCTGGGGATAATAACCCGGGAAAGCCCTCAGAATACGTTCCGAGGGTCAGGCAGGATCTCCTGGCCTCCTACGACTACGTCAGCAGCGGAGGTCCCCAGATAGTGGACTCCAGGTCCTTCCAGGAGTTTGGAAAAGGGCGGATCCCTGGCTCCATCTTCGTCCCACCTGAGCAGATCATGGATAAGGGATTGCTTATGGATCCGTCGGGGCTGGATCAGAGCTTCCGCACTCTGAATAAGAGCAGGCCGGTAGTGGTCTGCTGCGCAGACCTGGCGGGTGGATCCCTGGTCTGGTATGCCCTTCAGCTTATGGGCTTCGATTCCAGACTTTATCCCTGGAGCGACTGGAAGTCTCATTAACAGGCATCGAAGGTCCTGGCCTGAACGATCCAGAAGTCCGTGGATATAATGACCGCAGACTGCAGCTACAGGGTCGGAGGAGCTGTCCTCCTGAGATCATTTCTAGGGCCTGCATCGGCATCACCTTCCCTCATTTTTAATGAATTCGCCCTGGTGCCTTTATTCTTTTAGCCCCAACATTTTGTATCTTTTACATCCATTTCCTTCCTCCATTTGATTCTTTAAAACTTCGGAGCTCCTGCATCCGTCGCTCGAGGCTATCGCGAACCCCTCTCCAAACGTATAATAATTCTAAGTTTAAGCTGTATATATGCGTATATATGGGCTGGATAAACATTTGCAGACACTATTTTTGGAATGATACTAGCATCAGGCGTACTACTAAGCGAGTTGTTAATTACTAAAAGTTAATAGAATGAGCACTTATATATTTATGGTATCTTCTAGAGAATCTTCAGATTTAAGGATTGATGAATTCTAATAGCACTTAGGCATGGTTAAGCAGTCTACAATTTGAGCGCCCTGGAGAAGGTCGGGCTGGTTGAAGTTAGGGATTAGATGGCAATGCTGACTGATTCTGGGTGCAGGTCTCCCTTCGGAGTGAGGGCTCCAAGGCCTGAGGCTCTGAGCATGGGACCCATGGAGATCAAGGAGATAAGGCAGCTTCTGCCCTGCATAGCTAACAGATTCAAACCCAAGATAATACGCCAGGGGGACTCAAATGGGCGAAGCCTTGAGGACTGCTCATGGGATCTTTCCGGGCAGCATCTACTATGAGGATCTCAAGGTCCTGATCTTTAAAGTGGCAAGGGCTACTGTCACCATCTACTCCACTGGAAACATGGCCTTATCCATGGTCTCCAATGAGAATGAAACAAACCCGGGAGATATTTGATGGAATTTGCACCAAGGCGAGCGTCTTCCTCTACCTGGATGGTGCCCACATCCCCAAGGTGGCCAGAGCCTGGTCCTCCATGTTCCCCAACTCAGCCAGGTACCTAAAGGACCTGGCTGAGATGGGACGCCAAGATCAGTGTCTATACCAGGTGATCTACTGCCTGGGGATACAAGGCTGGTGAAGATCAGAGCTGTTCGGACTATGTCCACGGCAGGATAAAAATAACTAGCCTCTACGGTTTGGCAGGCATGATCAAGGAGCGCAATAGGGTCATATAGCTTTCGAGATGAAATCCGTCATTTATCTTTTGGACGACGCTCCTTATGGCAGCGGGAAAGCTTATGGACTTCTGGACGCGGCGGTCTTGAGCCTCTCTGGGGATAAGGTGACTGTGGGCCTCGATGGCGGCGGTAAGTACCTTGTCCTGGCATATCAGGACAGTGAGGTTCTGGGCATGCCCAACCTTTCGGATATAATCTACGCTTACACCAGATGAAGGTGGTAGCCCACGAGCCTTCTTTGGTGGAGAAGGGCTTTCTGACCGAAAGCCTCCCGGAGGCTGTGGTGCTGGAGGACGAGGGCGATTTCCTCTCAGAGCTCTCGGCCTGCGAGGACATGGTCCTTCGTTGAGGTGGAGGAAACTGACCGATATCTTCTTGCTGACCAAGCCGCCGGCAAGCCCCAGGGCCAGGCTCTACGCCTGTAAGGAGGACATGTATGCCAGGGGCGTGATAGCCAGAGAGTATATTGCCGCCCCCGAGAACTTCTACGGCGCCATGGTTTAGGATGTCATGGAGGGTGTAGAGAAGGTCTACGCCTTTTGAGCAACTAGAGTGAGATCGCCATGGGGTATAACCGTGAGGTGGGCATCCTTTCCCTGGGCCTGGCGGGCCATGGATAGAGCCTTTTCCAGGTTTTCTGCCGGGCGGAAGAAGCTCATCTCAACCACCTCGTTGGGCATGGATGAGACCAGGATGATGTCGTGCTCCAGGGACTCCTTGGCTATGAAGGCCGCCTTATGGCCGCCGAACTCGTACTCGCGGACGAAGCGCTTTATGCAGTCCTGAGGTCCCTGTGCCTCCTGGAGCCACCTCTGAAATACCGGGTGACCTAATCCCTCGGCGCATTCGGCCAGGAGGATGATGGAGCCTCCCGGAACGGCGGCGTTCCTGGCGTTGTCCAGGGCCTTCTGGGCCTGGAAGAGGTTGATGTCTTTAGGCCTGCCCCCTGCACAGGTGATGACGATCTCCGAGGGTTTTACGTATTTTTTGTACATGCTGTCCACCGCGGCTGCCCCTACCCTGTGAGCCTGGATAAAGTCGCCAGCTACGGCCTTAACAATCTCTTTACGGCTGTTCAGGACGACGTTGAGGATGAAGTCCAGACCCGCTATCCCCGCCGCTTCCTCCATGTCCAACCTTACCGGGCTGTCCAGGCATCCCGTCCGAGCGTTAGGATCACGCATGAGCTGGTGGTTCTTCTCCACAGAGGCGTTGGAGCTAACCCCCGGCAGGAGGGCCTTGGCACCGCCGCTGTAGCCGGCATAGTAATGGTACTCGATGTTCCCTGTGGCTATGATGAGGTCTTTGGAGGCCACTTCCTCCAGGATCTCCACTGGGGTTCCTCTGGAGGTGGTGCCCAGGGGAACGCACCTCTTGGAGTCGTGCTGGAGATGGGGAAGGCTTATGCAATCCTTGAGGAGTGTCTTTTCCTCGTCAGGGGTCATCCTCCTGTGGGTGCCAAGGCCGAAGATGACCTTTACATCCTTTACTCCCAGGCCCTTCAGCTTCTCTATCAAAGGGGGAAGAAGAAGGTGGCTTGGGGATGACCGAGTTATATCGCTGACCAGAACGGCGGCATTCCTGGCCCCTTTCAGATCCGAGAGATCCGTACCAAAAGGATCATCCAGGGCCCTATCGATCTCTTGAACTCCGGCGGGTAATAACTCCTCCGGCATTATCACCTGGCAGTCCTCTAACAGGGGCATGTGAACCCAGCTTTTGCCATATCCAAGCTTCACCTTCTCCTCTCCTCGTCTATCCATGGCCGAAGCCTCCCATTGCCCTACCTTTTCCTTGATTTCCCTATCACTGCTAGTCCTTCCCTTACCCTATCCTCTTCTGGACTCCGGCCTGGACATGAGCTCTGAGAAAGCCTCGGAGATGGGCTTTTTTGTACTGAAACTGAAGAAGTCGGCGCCTGAATTTTTACAGGCGGCCTTGATCCTGGAATCGTGCTCCTGCAAGCGCCTGGAGTACTCGGCCTTCTGGCCCTGTGTGACCCTGGTGATGGTGGCCTTCTTGGTCTCCAGGTCCACGAACTTTATATCTCCGGAGAAGTCCAGATCGGCCTCGTTCGGAGATAGGACCTGTACCACTAACAGGTCGTGGCCAGATAATCTGTAAATGCACTCCTCCACCTCCTCAGTCCTTTCCAATAGGTCGGAGATGAGGACCACGAGGCTGGTGGATTTTATGAGGGTGGCAAACTGCTCGGCGGCCTTCTTTATATAGGTCTCGCCCTTGGGGACCGTTCTATCCAGGTCATCTATCTCGTGGAAAAGATATGTTCTGCTCCTTCTGGGCTCTCCAGGCTTTAGGTCTTCTGAGAAGAGGGATATGGCGTACTTCTCATTCTCCAGGGTCGCAAGGTATGCAAAGCCCGCGGCGATCTTGGAGGCATAAGCGAACTTATCACTGTAGCCCATGCTGGCGCTGGCATCCAGGAGGATCTGGACCACCAGGCTCCTCTCCTCCTCATGCTCTCTGACGTAGAGCTTCTCTGTCCTGCCGTAGACCTTCCAGTCAATGAGCTTGAAGTCATCTCCCTTTCTGTACTCCCTGTAACCTACGGGGCTTATCCCTCTGCCGAAGCGCAGGGACCTTCTGGCGCCTGTGTAGGGGGAGGAGACGCGCTTCTTAATCAGGAGAGTGAGCCTGGCCAGATCTTTGAAGAATTCGGTATCCATATCAGAGGTTCTTCTGCTTGAGCATCTGGGTTATAACTTGATCCGGAGTCAGGCCCTTTCTCTCGGCCTCGAAGTCCAGTATGAGCCTATGTCTTAAAACCGGGTAGGCCATAACGTGGAGGTCCTCCCTGGAGACGTAGTTTCTTCCCAGGATGAATGCCCTGGCCTTGGATGAGAGTATGAGGCCAATGGATGCTCTGGGGCTGGCGCCGTACTGGACACCTTCCCAGGACCGGCTGGCCAGGACTAGTCCTACAGCCGCCTTCTTCAAATCCTCGGAGATGGGGACGTCGCGGCAAAGCCTCTGAAGGGATAAGAGCTCCTCCTTGCTCACCACCTCCTCCACTCGAGGTTCCACGCTTGCCGTATATCTCTCCATGATCTCGTACTCCTGGTCCAAGTTAGGGTAGTCCATGAAGATCTTGAGCAGGAACCTATCCAGCTGGGCCTCGGGCAGGGGGAAGGTTCCCTCCATTTCTATGGGGTTTTGGGTGGCCAGGACGAAGAAGGGCTTGTCTAGGGGATAGGTGTGGTTGCCCACGGTTACCTGCTTCTCCTGCATGGCCTCCAGCATGGCGCTCTGGGTCTTGGGGGAGGCCCTGTTGATCTCATCCGCCAGGATCACGTTGGCGAAGACCGGGCCCTGTGAAAATCTGAAGACCTTGCTGCCCTCTGGGGTCTCCTCTATGATGGTCGTGCCTGTGATGTCGGCGGGCATGAGGTCGGGGGTGCACTGTATTCTGGAAAAGCTAAGTCCCAGGCAACTGGCGGTGGTCCTCACCAGGAGGGTCTTCGCGAGCCCCGGGTTGCTCTCCAGAAGGGCGTGGCCTCCTGACAGGATGGCCACCAGGATCTGCTCTATGGCCACATCCTGGCCTACCATAACCTTATCGATCTCTCGCCTGAGCCTTTGAAAGGTGGCTGGCGCATTAGCGTAAACGGCTTTTTGATCCTCTGTCATTGCTCTCCCCATCAATTCCTTTTAGGGTAAATATGGCTTAGGCTTTTCTTCCTGGATTGCAACAATTAGGATCATAAGCCTTCCGTTGGAAGCTCGCCTTCTACTATGTTATGTAGCCTTTAAAATAAGCTGCAGGACCTAGCTGACTGAGGAGATTTCAAAGCGTGAGGTAGATAAGGCTTCCAGGACTTGCAAGGGAAGACCTGGAGATGGATCCCTCCATCTCCATACTTCTGGGATTTCGTTAAAGCTGGTGTTGTAGGATTTACTGCGAAGGGACCTTATTTCTTTTATATGGGTTGATCATAGACCTTGCAAACCGCCCGATGTCCTACATGACTCTTTAAGGTCTCTTTCATATGGCATTTGCGTCGAATAAGGGTTTGATTGGAACCTCTAGGATTTCCGGTGTGATCTGTTCCTTTGTTCTGCTTATGGTGCTCTTCAAGGTGCTACTACCTTTCGATTCACCCCGCCATTTCGTGGCGTGTCTTGGCAATGTTCAATCTAATCCGCGTCCTATCTCATCTTGGGTAACGTAAATATAGGCAGGCTAACGCTCATAAGTTTAATGGAGCTATAATATGTTGTGTAATTTAAAATCCGAAGGATCGGACTAATGCTTTGTTATCTATTCAGAAAAGAATACCTTAGCTTATAGATGCATCCAATGGGTCCTGTTTATTTAATTTAATGGGGGAGTGCTTAACCTTACACCATCGCCGTTCTTGGTCACGGAGCCAGAGGATGAACTGGCCTCGTTAGCCCAGATGTCTCCGCACCGTATGATTGAGTCAAGGCCGTTGCTATCAGAACCATCGGAGTCCCTTCCATCGGTGAAGAAATTGCCACCGTGTGTGCCTTGTCCTCGAAGATGGCACGGTGGACGTTTACGATCATCTGGTGTTTGCTGCTCTCGGGGTCTATGACTCGTTGGTGAATGGATGCAGAGTTTCACTGGGTGAGGCATTGCTCAGTGGTTCCTGCAGCATTGTATACATATCCATGATGCTGACAGCATAGGTCACCTTGTTCTGTACGAGGCTGGCTATGTGCTAAGAGTGGTCATTGATATGGTTTAGACCATCCCAGTAAACGCCTGGCTGGACGGTTTTGAAGAACGGGTTGCTCTGTACATCTACCACGGTTTTCTGGAATGAATAAGATGCAGTCTCATTGACCATCATTGGCTAGGGGGTGGGCTGCTGAGAGCTCTATTATGGCTGATAGTGCCAGTACTAATATTGCTTCTTTCCTCAAGGGTTGTAAACCTTTTTACCGTTGATGTTCTTCATGTTGATCGAATTGTCCTTAGAGACCCCTAGATGGTCGCCTCAGATGATGAATTTAGATGAAAAAGCTATAAAATCTCATTTTAAATTTAAAATATGAAGATTTGTTTTAGAATAGACCTGTGAAGCCTCATTTTATAGCGGTGTTAAGGATCTATCAGCCGGATTAAGAGCTCTATAGAGGCCTATGAAGGTTTGATTGAGAATCAGTACTATGAAGCTATTCTGTGGCCCTGCAGATGGTGAAGGGAGGCATTTTTAGGCAGCTTTATAAAAATGCTTTGTGCCTTTCGATGGTAGATAAAACACATCCAATCGAAATGTGGACTTGATTTTAACGGACTGGGTCAAGGTATGGCCCAGGTCGGGGGTGGGTCCTTGGATAGGTAAAACGGGTTGTAATCAAGACCATCAGGGTCTAGCCGTGCTCGCCATCCTGCGGAAAAATAAGGATCACTTTCAAGCAACGTTCTCTTCCATGTGGTCATAGGGCCAACGCGCCTCGTTTTGTATATGCACGGGCTTATCTCCACAGTTTTAAATATATTGGGACGGCCTTTCTGCACCTTGCTTTTGAGTCACACGTCGATCTTCTAGGTTCTTTCTTAGTATTTTGTGTCGGTTAAAGATGCCCATTTCTTTCAAAAAACGGTTTACGATGGAATAACATTACCTTCCCATGGGATTTCGGATCCATCCATAATATTACTACCGGTATTTTAGGAGACGGGCCTTTATTAAAGCTATTTAATTTACATAAGTCGGCATGTATCTAGATTATCAACGGCTTTCAAAGACGGCGCGAAGTATAGGAAACGATATGCTGGCCTCAAAAGGCGGCATCAAAATAACGAATGCACCGATGTCAGCCAGCAAGCGGCGAACATTGGCTCGCGAAATGTTGCAAGCTTTTGATTGGGGTGGGATTTAAGAGATCAGCTTGAGGCCAGGTGCTCAAAGTACCTCTTTACTATCTCCTTGTTCTTTGGCGGAAGGCTCTCAATGTACAGTTGTGACGGCACGGCAGAGGCCTCTGCGCCCTGAGATTGCTGGAAATTCCTGCTAACCTGCTCTGATGGCGTGGCCTTGGATCCGGGGCTTAAACCTGGGTATATTTCGAGTTGCAGCTTATTTTCCTGAAGAACGGCCAGGGACGGCTTTCCATAGATCTCCCCAGAGAGGTTCACATTCTGGCTGTGAGGCTGGGGCTTTTCCCCAAAAATCCCCTGGACCTCGTCCTTAAGATCGGAGAGGGATCTCAAATCTGCTGGGGTGATGTCGGCGCTGATCTGGCTTTGGGCAATGAAGATGGTAGCGGCCGTGGCTATCGCGAGGGCCATAATCCTGGTGTTCACCAGGCGCCACTGAAGGATCCGGGACGGATTTATGGCGGCTAGGCTGGTCTTGAGTTCTACCGCCAGGTGCTGCATGAAGATCGTATTGGAGGCGCGGTTATCATAAGCGGCCTTGGCCTTCTCGGACAGGTCGGGACCGAATATACCGTAGAAGTCCGTCCTTCTATGCCACTTTACGAGGGCAGCCCCGAAAAGGCCCAGAGCGATGGATGTGATGGCTGGAAGCTGCGCCAGGAGGAATATATCCTGCCAGTAGAACCTGGTGAAGGTCGGGAGGCCAAGGAGAAGGGTCACCGCATAAAATGCCGTGGATATGATGGCCGCGTTTAGGAGCCAAAGGGCAGATTCAAATCTCTTGTATGCTGACCTGAGCCTTTCCAGTTGAGAGATGAATTCATATGGGCCATTCACAACCTATAGGCTGAAATTTTAAATATATACTTTCCTATGGAGCCGGTCTCTCCCTTAACCTACTTTTAAGGCCCGAAATACAGGCTATCGCGCTGTATACCCTTTGATGGCGTGCGCAAGAACCACTTCTACATCTTAATATGGGCTTAGGAATAATCCTCAAGGGATAGAATATGCTTACTATCAATTCGCGACTTCGTAGATATCTTAGATTGATCCCTTAAGGTTGCTTACACAGCTAAGATAGGCGCCATCTGCGAATACCAGATACAAATAATACGACACGGTTCGCGTGTTTTTTGAAGGGCTCAGCTCTTCAGACTTCGAGGAGAATTGATCGGGAGATCGAAGTCCTTAAATAGGCATTTGTGCAACATCCACGGGCCGACGGGCGAAGGTGGTTCTTCGCGTACTCTGCTGCTTTTAAGCGGCCGGGCATGCGAAAACATTAAATACCATTGAATCCTGTGAGGTTAGGCTGATGTACGAGGCTCTTCCAAAGGTCCGGGGAACCGGAATCCTTAAATAGGAAGAATGCCCACGTATTGTGGCCGAAGGGCGATCGTGGTGGTTCGCGCAACTCCTCGGATAAAACCGACGGGGAATGCGAAACCCTTAAATACCATGAAAGCCAAGAAACAGTTCCCGGTGTGTGAACTCCTCTTGGGGTGGAGGAATGCCAAAGCCCTTAAATAGGAGGAAAGCTTACATTACTGGGCCGAAAGGCGCCGTAACAAAACGTTACGACCCTGATCTGTGATGGGTCGAATCCAAGTTACGGTATATCAAACAAGACAACAAACGTAATCATGTTCATGGAGATGCGACCGCAAAGGCATCGCATCTGACGCTAGTCTATGGCGACTCAGTCAATTCCGACTGATTTTACTTCCCAATTTAAGTGACAATTCTGGTTGATCCTGCCAGAGGTTACTGCTATCGAGGTTCGACTAAGCCATGCGAGTCGAATGTAGCAATACATGGCGTACTGCTCAGTAACACGTGGACAACCT
>DAXJ01000046.1:36151-46010 GCA_002506335.1 Methanosaeta sp. UBA114 | reverse complement strand
ATCTGCGATAGAGCCATGCTCATGAGGAATGGAAAGAGGGTTATTACAGGTCTGCCAGAAGAGGTCTTAGCTAAGATCACAGCAGAGGAGCAGCAGGAGCTGCTGGGGGGCTGAACTGTGCGGGTGACTGTTGACGGCGAGAGCATGGATCTTGCGGCCAGTGCCACCCTTGGCGATGCCCTGGCCATGGCAGGATCGAAGCCTGTAGAGGGTGCAGTGGTGGGAATCGTCATGGGCAGGGGAGAGAAGTCCAAGGAGACCGCCTCCTACTGGCTGAACTCCACCAAGGGAAAGATCAGGATTGAGCTGATAAATGGTGACCTGCAGAGGATATGGCACGAGAGCGTTGGAGAAATAAAGGGTTCTGAAGCCAGGTGGGCCTCTACGGACTCAGTGGCCTTCGGCCCCTTCAAGACGATTATGGAGTGGGGAAGGGATGCCCACGAGTATAACCGCTGGGAGGTAGTTCTGGGAGCCGTGGGCTTTGAGGCTGATAAGACCCACCTGATCTTCGTAAGGAAGAGGCACACTGCAGCCTATGGAGTGGCCGGCAACCGTGGCGTCTTTGCCCACGTTGTCGGTGGAAAGAATACCCTGGACAGGCTGGAGAGGGGAGATAAGATCCTTGGGGTAGAGCCCATAGTTGAGTGGGAGGACCTGACCGAGAAGCTGGCGACCACCGATATGTCGACGGCCCTCTCCGAGGGCATGGAGATCTTCACCAGGTTTGAGGTGGACCTGATGGAAGATGCCCCGGCCGGAGCCGAGTTCTTCTTAGCCTCGGCTAGAAACGGTACCTTCAGGACCGATTCCACCTCAAGCTCCTACATATCTTCGGACCGGCTTTTAACCGAGCGCATAGGCTTCGAGCACAGGGAACCGAGGCTTGAAGGCACGGTGACCGTGAGGACCAGTGGCAGAGGCCTTGGCAGGATATTCGTCTACAAGGCCGATAGGACCTCCAACCCCGGACACTCGGTAGTGGGAAGGGTTACCGCCGGCCTGGACATGGTGAAGCTGGCGTCCCCGGGTCATCTCCTGACAGTGAAGGTGAGGCCCAAGAGGATCATGCTCATGGGCGAGAACCTTCACAAAGCCCTCGATACCCTGAAAGATAGGGAGATCACCTCTGAGGTTGAGGGCTACCAGGGCGATGACGCCGTGGTGATAAAGCAGGAGCCTGGTACCACCATGGAGGTTCTGAGGGATAAAAAGGTCAAGCTCTCGGCCATCCCTGCCGATCACCTGATCTCCATAGAGCTCTTCGATAGCCAGGCGCCCAAGACCCTGGACTACTTCAGGCACGTGACTGGGCTCAAGGAAAGGCCCGTGGGCCCCCTACCCATATACTTCGTTTACGAGAACACGTTCTTGTTCAAGCCTGCCATCGAGGCCACCAGCTACAAGGAACTTCTGCCCGAGAATAAGCCTCAAGGGCCTGTGCCTGCCGGTTCTATTGCTGTGTCCAACTCCGTGGCCAAGCGGATAGGCCTAGTGGGCATAAAAACCGCGGACGATAGAAGGTACGGCCCCTCAGGAGAGAAGTTCGAGGCCACCAACATCATAGGAAGGGTTTTAGAGCCTGGGAAGCTCAAGAACGTCAAGGAGGGAGAGACGGTCTATGTCCTGGAGGTGAGACCGTGAGGATTACCAAGTACATAATTACATCTCCTGAGTCCGAGGTACTGCCCTCGGATATAGCCATGAGGATCTACGGTTCCCAGCACGACATCAATGTCAAAGAGACCTGCTTTGGCATCATCATCAACGGAGAGGAAGATGAGGTCGCCGATCTCATCAAGGAGATCAGGGCCATGGATCCCACAGGCATTTTCATAAAAGATAGGGGCTTCCCCCCAGGCGATCTCAGGCGCTGCAGAGGGCACCGGGGTGGCGGAGCCAGGCCCGGCTACTACATGATAGAGTCCGAGTCTAAGCTTTTGCCATTGATATCCAAGGCGCTAGCCTCGGAGGAGAAGGCAGATCCTGGGCCCAAAGAGACTGAGACTATCCAGAAGAAGAGACCCATAAGCATAAAAAAGCTGGATGAAATCATCAAAGAGGAGATCTCCTGAAATTTTGATTTTGAGGTATCTCATGGCAAAAGTCATAATCTACCCCACCACCAGCCTCATCCTCGCTGATCTCGTGGATAGGATGGGTCACAAGGCCCTGGTAGCTCCAGAGGCTGTGAGGGATAGGGTTACCAACCCCGAGATAAAATCGCCGCCCCTAAACATCACACCTGAGGAGCCCAAGAAGGGCCTCAAGTATGCAGCCGTGGATGTGCCCTCGGGCATCAGAGGAAGGATGGCCCTGATCGGGCCCCTTATCGAAGAGGCAGATGCCGGAATCATCCTGGATGATCCTGGAGTTCTTACCGGATGTGCCGGTTGCAACAGGACCAATGAGCTGGTGAGGCTTCTGATAAAGACCAAGGGAATACCGGTCCTGGATTTGAAGTATCCTCGAGATGATACCGAGGCCAGGGGGTTCGTGGCTAGAATAAAGGCCTTCCTGGAGGGGTTGAAGTGATAAGGATTGCCGAGCTGGCCTGCGGGGCAGAGTACAGCGGCATACAAAGGGAGATTGAGAGGGCAGCGGAGACCGTCGGAGCCAAGTTAGTGTATCCCGAGGTGGACCTGGACGACATAATCAACGTGGAGAAGAAGTTTGGCATCTCGGTTTCCTCCGGCGACTTAAATCTGGCCATGGCCAGGGCAACCAGGATCGTGGAGAATCCTGACCTGGCTGATGCTGTCATAGTCATGACCTGCTTCAGGTGCGCTGAAGCTGCCATCATCAGGAGCGAGATTAGAAAGTATATCCATCAGAATTCCAAGGTCCCGGTACTCTCCTACTCCTTCACCGAGAGGACAACGGCAGAGACACTCCTGACCAGGGTGGAGGCCCTGGTTACCACCGTCAAGTATAGAAGCCTCCTGGCTAGGGAGAAGCAGACCGGCATCACAGCGGGCATAGACTCAGGCTCCACCACCACCAAGTCGGTGATTATGAGGGACAACCAGGTCATAGGGACGGGATGGGTTCCCACCACCGATGTCATCAAGAGCGCTGAGGATGCTTATAATGCCGCCCTGAAGGCGTCAGATCTTAAGGCCGATGATATTCAGGCCATAGGGACTACCGGCTACGGCAGGTTCCTGATAGGAAAGCACTTCAATGCCAAGCTGACCCAGGAAGAAATAACCGTCAACTCCAAAGGTGCTGTCTTCCTGGCCAATGCCCAGAAAGGTCCTGCCACGGTCATAGATATCGGCGGCATGGACAACAAGGCCATAGCCGTCCAGGATGGAATTCCTGGTGGCTTTACCATGGGCGGCATCTGCGCCGGAGCCTCGGGAAGGTTCCTGGAGCTAACCGCCAGGCGCCTTGGTGTTGACATAAGCGAGCTTGGAAAGCTTGCTCTCAAGGGCAACTACCAGAATGTGGCCATGAACAGCTACTGCATCGTCTTCGGTACTCAGAGCTTGGTCAACAGCCTCTCCATGGGCTGCAAGCCTGAGGATGTAGCCATGGCCGCCTGCCACTCGGTTGCCGAGCAGGTCTACGAGCAGCAGCTCCAGGAGGTGGATGTCAAGGAGCCCGTCGTCATGGTGGGAGGAACCTCCCTGGTGGAAGGGCTGCCTAAAGCCATGGAGCAGCTTCTAGGCATCAAGGTTATAGTTCCCCCATATGCCCAGTACATAGGGGCCGTGGGCGCTGCACTCCTGGTCTCAGGGCTGCTGGAGGCTTGAAGCCATGGAGCCCATGGAGGTCTTCAAGGTAGAGATCCCAGGCGAACCTTTTGGAGAGAAAAAATACAGAGAGCTGATCATGGACATCCTCCAGGACCTGGGGCTCATAAGGTCCCTGGGAAGGCTCTACGTCTACATGGATATAAAGCGCCCGGCCTTTGCAGTCTACGGCCTAATAAGGAGCGGCATACCCCCCCTCAAAGTCAGGGACCTCGGAGACGTGGCCAAAGCAGAGGGAGGATATCAGATAAAGGTCAATAATGAGGAGCACATGGCCGACCTCCTCAAGGCCCTATGGGCGGCTTATGGCAGAGAGAGGGCGGAGCAGCCCATGAGAGATACAGTGGTTATAGCCTCCGATAAAGATCCTTCCGACATGGTGGTGACCGATCTGGAGGCCAAGTTCCGCCAGGATCTGACCGATGCCCTGATCAGGGTCGCCCCTGAGGGCTTTAGAAACCGGAGAAACGAGATGACCGATAACAGTTTCTTCTTCATCGCCGCAGAGGAGTCCCTGACCCTGGAGCTGGTCTCAGAGATGAGGGAGCAGATACGGAGGATGGAGAATGCTTGAGCCCGTGATGTTCACAGGCGGCGTCTACAAGCATGACATGGTGGTAGAACTTGTGGAGGACCTAGGAGGATACGTCCTCCAGAAGAACGTCAGCCAGAGTGAGGTTATCCTCCTGATCCTTCTGCCCTCCGAGGATATGCCGGCCTTGAAGGCACTGGTTTCGGAGCTTAGAGGAGAACTGGTGAGGGCTCCCTTGGCCGGGACTGAGATCGCCGTGGTCACACCGACCCTTGCTATCCACCACCTGCCCCACAGCGCCTGCGATATAGCCGAGTACCTCAGGAGGAACGGGGCCAAGACCAACATGATAGGCCTGGCCAGGGGCGTGGGCAGGGAGATTGCCCAGATCAACGAGTACGAGGCGGGCCTAGTCAACGAGCACGACGCCGCGGTCTTCATCTTCGGGAATTTCGCCGACTGCATAAAGAAGAAGGAGAGCCTCTACAGGAGCATCTCTGTCCCGGTCATAGTCACCGGCGGACCCGAGATCCAGGCCTGCAACCTCCCTTACGCCTTCGAGTACGTACCCACGGTGGGGCGCGTGGCTCACAGGGCCAAGAAGGCCACCGAGCTTGGAAGCCTGGATAAGATCATAGACGCTGTCGGCAGAGCCCTGGACAAGGCCAGAACTGACATTGCCAAGGATCCTCTGACCACATCTCCGCCGAGAGTTATGGATGCGGTGAGAGAGCAGGTGCCTGAGGTTGAGTACTCCTTTGCCCCTCTGCCCATAGCCCTGGATCTTAACGGCGTTAGGGTGAAGCTGCCTTACGAGGAGTACGCAGATAGGGTCGAAGCCGTCAAGTTCGACGAAGGGGTCAACCTGGGCGAAGTTGCCACAGTCAAGCCTTCCAAAATGAAAGACTATATCCTAGTGAGAATACTTCCTGCATCCGAGACCGGGTTCACCTTCTGAAGAGACCCGGTGCTCAAACCGCAGGGATTTAGAGATCTTAACCAATATCTATTTTTAATACCCCTGATATGGAATTATATCCCATCGAGGCAAAAGGATTGAATCAAAAAATAAGGCCTGGGTGTTAACAGCCCTCGTAGATGAAGGACTATATACTTGAGATGATACCTATTACATCCAAGATCGTAAGGGCTTTCGGCAGATGGACCGATGCTAATGCGAGGCCTTAGGTGAGAAAATGAGCCTGGAAGACGAGCTGGATGCGATATTGGAAAAGGGCGTGGGTAAGTCAGCCGATGACATGATCAAGTTTATAGAGAAGGCCTATGGAGAGGTTCCTTACATATTCCAGTTCATGCAGGACCACCCCGAGCTTCTGGTCACCAAGATGCTCCACAATAATGCCATTCTTAGAAGCTCCAGCCTCGACCCCAAGACCATTGAGCTGATATCCATCGCTGTAGGCGCGGCCCTGAGGTGCAGCCACTGCCTGAAGCTTCACATTCGAGTGGCATCCAACATGGGCGTCCCTGATGATCAGATAGCTGCGGTCATTTTCCTGGCCGGAAACCTGGTCAATGCCAGCATCCTGGCCACGGCTACCAGGCATTTGGATGAGGAGATGGATATTTGCAGGACCTGCCAGATGGGGATAGGGGCTTGTGAGATTCAGGCCGATGAGGATAAGTCAAAGGAAGATTGATGGCTGATAAAAGCCATTTGAACCTAACCTCAAAGGTTGCTCAATGGTGGGAGACCGCAGAGGATCACAGGTTCGCTCTGGAGGTCCTTCAGCTAAAGGTCAGGAGGGATATTATGAAGATCCTGGCCTCGGAACCCAAAACCCTTGAAGACATAACAAAGGCGCTCGGCCTTAAGGAAAGCCAGGCTGAATTTCACCTGGCGCTCTTAGAAAAAGCCTTGGTTGTGGAGCGTTCGGGCGAAGGCTATGGGCTGACACCTACAGGGGTCCTTTATCTGGAAAAGGTGGAAGCCAGACGCTGAATTTTTGGGCTGATGCTAATCCAAGATATCCAATCTATATTGATATCATTAACCTTATAGCGTACTCTTTCAGGAATTTTCTCCCGGAAACACCCATGAGCATCAAGACGAGGCTCATACGGGGCCAATGGAAACCGAGCATGCATGAACTGAACGAGCTTCGTTTTTCATGGGAGAGGGGTCAGGAGTAGCCCGTGTGGCGACTGATCACGCCAGTTACCCCTCAGGGACACAGTCATAAACCTAGATTAATGCTGATAGAGATAATGATCTTTTGGGGTGGCGACTATTCAATTGGGATTTCGCGCTGAATTAGTCTACATATGCTCACACCTCGCAAGGTTCCCTAGCTGGGCCTTGGCTAGAATAATTTTTAGGCCCCACGTTGCGGTTTATTCCCATTGTATGCCTAGCCACCTTGCACGTTTTGGTCTATACAGGACTCCTCCCCCTAACAGGAGAGAGCTTCCTGCTCAATAGATCCTGCTTGCTTTGAACGCTCCAAATTAGGGGTCGGATCTCCGCAGGCTCTACCCCGCAGTCCGAAGGTGATGATGCTGTGGGCTGCATTAGAGTCTCTATCCCTCTAAAAACATCTGCAAGACCTGAGGGAAAACGGCCTTAAGGTTCGGATTAGCCTTCTTTTTCACCGTTAGCATTGCGGCTTGATCTTCATATGGCCTGGATATGCATTCGGTTTCGTAGGCCAACTTTACTATATTCCAAGGCCCATGTTGTAGATGCGCCTACATATTCCGATAGTCAGGTCTAGATCAGCTTCCTGTTGCTCAGTTGGATACAACCTGCTCTTTATGGGTTTGGTTGTCATCGTTTTTCTGTTCGTGGATCTTGAGTCCAGGAGAAAAGAAGCGTGGCTTGTGGAGTCTTATCCCGAGTATGCAAGTTATCGCCGTCGTGTGAAGAACCTCGTGCCTTGGGTCTACTTACCATCAAAGGAGACTGCTAGAGGAAACAGTCGAAAGACGATGTCATAGAATCCTGGAGGGCTTTGGCGGCATATGATGAAGCCATTCTGCATTTAACTACTGAAGATAAGGCGTTAGCTGCCCTTTTCCGGGAGTAATCATCTACCTGCCAGCTTATACCCTCATAACCGACACCCTTGAGGATCAATCCCTCCGCCGGTGCCGTAGGTGCTCCCTCGTTTATCTCGGGGTTCAAGAGGTCGTCTATCCAGCTTAAGTCCATCTCCCCGGATCCCACGGCCTCCAGGGAGCAGACGATCTTTCTAACCATATTCCATAGAAAGCCGTTGGCCTTTATCTGAAAGACAGCAATGTTTGGCGACTTCTCTCTCACTTCCAGCCCTAAAATCTCCCGGACCGTATCCTCTTTGCAGGAGGAGAAGTTGCGAAAGTCGTGGCCCCCCAGGAGCTTACGGGCCCCGGACCTCATCACATCCATATCGAGGCCCTGATGGTATAGGATGTAGAGATACTCCCTCCAGAGAGCACTATACCTGGAATCGAAGTTTTCTGGCACTAAAGACCTTGCCCAGGTCCATACGTCCCTGGGCAAACGCCCATTGAGGGGCCTGGGATAGGTAAGTGCCTCCTTATCATCTCCGATCTCGAAGTCTATGACCTGGCCGAGGGCGTTCACTCCCCGATCGGTTCTTCCTGCGTAGCCGAACTTGCCTTCAGGGACGCCTATCTTCTCCAGGGCTTCCTTGATCTCGGCCTCGACGGTGGGAACCTCGGGCTGTCGCTGGAACCCGTAATAATTATCTCCGAGATAGGCTACCTTGAGAGCTACTCTCACCTATTCACCTGATTGCGCTTATCTAACTTCTCTTGGGTCGGTAATGTATCCAGTGATGGCTGTAGCTCCGGCGGTGGCCGGCGATGCCAAGTAGACGAAGGCCATGGGGCTTCCCTGCCTTCCAACGAAGTTCCTGTTGGAGGTGGAAAGGCAGACTTCTCCGGGACCTAAGAGGCCGAAAGATCCTCCCATGCAGGGGCCGCAGCACGGAGACTCGACAGTGGCTCCGGCAACCATGAGCTTTTCCACAAGACCTGCCCTGAGGACCTTCATGTACTCGTCACGGCTGGCAGGTACTACTATCATCCTAACGCCTTTGGCCACGGGCTCATCCCCCATGACGTCACAGGCCAGCTTAATATCCTCGAACCTGCCATTGGTGCAGGAGCCCAGGAATACCTGGTCTACCCTGGTCTCAGGGAGATCGCTTATTGACTTCACGTTGTCCACATTGTGGGGACAGGCCACCTGGGGCTCCAGATCGCTGACCTTCCAGTACCTTTTATCCATGGCGGCGTCCTCGTCGGTCCTGGCGACCTTGCTGTTGATCTCCTCGTCGCTCTTTCCCCGCGCCCCCAGGTATCTCACGGTGATATCGTCAGGCTCCACGATGCCAGCTTTTGCCCCCATCTCTATGGCCATGTTGGCCATGGTCATCCTCTCAGGAATGTTCATACGGGAGACGGCATCGCCCCGAAACTCGCAGGCCAGGTAGTTGGCCCCGTCGACCCCAATATCCCTTATTATCCTGAGGATCACGTCTTTGGAAGTCACCATGGAGGGAAGCCTACCATCTATCATGAGCTGGAGGGTCTTTGGGACCATGAACCAGAGCTTGCCCGTGGCAAATACCGAGGACATATCAGTTGAGCCTATGCCCGTGGCGAAGGCACCCAAGGCACCGTAGGTGCAGGTGTGGGAATCGGTGCCTACCATGAGGCTGCCAGGAAGGGCATGGCCCTTTTCAGGAAGGACCTGGTGGCATACCCCGCAGAATATATCGTAGTTGAGGATATTCTGATCTGCCGCAAACTTCCTGAGCAGGATGTGGTTCTCAGCTGCCTTGAGGCTGTCCGCCGGCACCTGGTGATCGAAGAGAAGGACGATCTTCCTAGGGTCCCATACCTTGGCGTCCTTGCCTGCGATCTCATAGAATCCCTTGACTGCCAGGGGGCCTGTGATGTCGTGGATCATGGCACAGTCTACGTCTGCCATGACAAAATCGCCTGCATGGGCATCCTTTCCCGAAGCACTGGAAAAGACCTTCTCGGAGAGGGTTCGACCGGTCATGGTCAGGGGCATCTCGGTGATCATAAATAAATCTTCACTTTAACCCAGGAATCACCCTCACTGACATCCAATGATCTCCTTGGCCCCGTTGGTAGCGTAAATTGTTTAAAGGATACAGACATAGCACGGCGATGTACATTTAACGCCGTTGTAGCCAGTAGACAAGGAAGAGAGATGCAAGGAGACCCCGAATTTGAAGCTCAAGTACCTTCTGGACGAGGAAGAGATACCCAAGAGATGGTATAATGTCGCCGCTGACCTTCTCACCCCCCTGGACCCACCCTTAAGTCCAACCACCGGAAAGCCCCTCAGTCCCGAGGAAGCTGAGGTAATCTTTCCCAAGGAGCTTATACGCCAAGAGATGAGCACAGAGCGCTGGATAGATATTCCAGAGGATATCCGCGAGATCTACAGACTCTGGAGGCCTACTCCTCTCTACAGGGCAGCAAGGCTGGAGAAGGCCTTGAAGACCCCTGCCAGGATCTACTACAAGTACGAAGGCGTAAGCCCCGCCGGGAGCCACAAGCCCAACAC
>DAXJ01000046.1:27030-35899 GCA_002506335.1 Methanosaeta sp. UBA114 | reverse complement strand
AGCCACAAGCCCAACACCGCCGTCCCCCAGGCCTATTACAACATGAAAGAAGGCATAGAGCGTCTCTCCACGGAGACCGGCGCCGGGCAGTGGGGTTCGGCCCTGAGCTTAGCTACTTGCCTCTTCGACCTCAAGTGCACCATCTACATGGTTAGAGGGAGCTATGACACCAAGCCCTACCGGCGCAGCATGATGAGGGTCTGGGGAGCCGAGTGCATAGCAAGCCCCAGCAACAAGACCAACTCTGGCAGGAAGATTTTAGCCCAGATGCCCAACACGCTCGGAAGCCTTGGCATGGCCATATCCGAGGCCGTGGAGGATGCCGCCACCCACGACAATACCAACTACGCCCTGGGATCAGTCCTGAACCACGTCCTCCTTCACCAGACGGTTGAAGGCCTGGAGCTGAAGAAGCAGTTCGAGATGGCCGAGGATTACCCCGATGTCATGTTCGGCTGCTGTGGCGGAGGAAGCAACTTCCCAGGCATGGTCTTCCCCTTCGTCCCTGATAAGCTCAAGGATAAAAAGGACATCAAGTTCGTCGCCTGCGAGCCCACCGCCTGTCCGACCCTAACCAAGGGAATTTACGCCTACGACTACGGCGATACGGTCGGCCTGGCTCCCATAATTAAGATGTACACCCTGGGCCACGACTTCGTTCCACCCGGCATCCATTCCGGCGGCCTAAGATACCATGGAGACGCTCCCCTGCTCTGCAACTTAGTGCACGACAAGGTTATTGATGCCACGGCTTGTCACCAGACCGAGATCTTCGAGGCTGCCACCATCTTCGCCAGAAGCGAGGGCATAATTCCAGCCCCGGAGTCTTCCCATGCCATAAAGCCAGCTATAGACGAGGCTCTGAGGTGCAGGCAGACCGGAGAGGCCAAGACTATCTTCATATCGCTGAGCGGCCACGGCTTCTTCGATCTGGCGGCCTACGATAGCTTCAACGATGGAAAGCTCGAGGATTACGAGTATCCCGAAGAATTGGTGAAGCAATCCCTTGCCAAGCTCCCAAAGTCAGCCTGAACAGGGATCTGAATATAGATCCAAACCCAAGATTGGCTTCGTAGTGAACCCAATAGCTGGCATGGGTGGATCGGTCGGCCTCAAGGGCACCGATGGCCTTGCTCAGGAAGCCGAGAGGAGAGGAGCAAAGCCCCTGGCAGGAGCTAGAGCCAGGTCTTGCCTGGGGCTCCTTTCCGGCTACGCAGAGGGAACGGAGTTTTTGACGGCCCAGGGCCCAATGGGAGAAGATATCCTCCAGGACTGCGGTCTCAGCTTTAAGGTAGTTCACAAACCGGAAGGCCAAGGCGAAACGAATGCCAAGGATACAAAGGCTGCATGCAAGGCTTTTTTGGATGGGAAAGCAAAGCTCATCATCTTCTGTGGAGGAGACGGCACAGCCAGGGATGTGGCATCTGCTGTCCAAAACCACGATATTCCAGTGCTGGGAATACCTGCAGGAGTGAAGATGCACTCAGGGGTTTTTGCCATAAGCCCGGAGGCTGCCGCTGAGCTAGCCCTTGGATTTATCAGGGGAGACCTGGAAGCCCGGGAGACGGAGATCGTGGACGTAGATGAGGAGCTTTACAGGTCAGGGGAGCTTATGACCAGGCTTTACTCTACAGCAAAAACTCCTTACCGGCCTGCTCTGGTCCAGGGCGTAAAGCAGATCTACGCCTCGAGAAGCGAGGACGAATTCAAGGATCAGATCGCTCTGTTCGCCAGCGAGTTTATGGGGGATGAATCGTTCTATATCCTCGGAGCCGGGACCACCACTACTAAGATCGCCGAGTTTCTGGGAATAGATAAGACCCTGTTAGGGGTGGATGTGATCCAGGGAGGCAAGGTCATCCTCAAGGACGCCTCGGAGAAAGATCTCCTGGATATGCTGGATAATGTAGAGCCGAGAAGGGCCAGGATCATCATAAGCCCCATCGGAGCCCAGGGGTTTATTCTGGGAAGGGGTAGCCAGCAGATAAGTTCCAAGGTCTTGAGAAAAGCAGGAATCGAGAGCTTAATTGTAGTTTCTACGCCCCATAAGCTCTCAGAAGTTCCTTACCTTCTGGTGGATACGGGAGATCCTGAAATCGATAGAGCCCTGACTGGAAGGCATCAGGTATTGACCGGGTACAGGGTAGCACAGATCAAGGAGGTTAAGGCGGCCTCCAAGGTATCTAAAGATAATATAGAATAGATGGTACGACTGCTCAGTAGCGGGGGTAGGGCTATCCTGGCAGTCAAATTATCCAAGGTAACACTCATAGAGACTATTGTATCCGGAAGCCTGGATAGAGAGTTTCCAGCTATCAAGACAGATAATAGCAGCGAGGTGAAGCCAATCGACACTAAGGTTGTCGATAACCGGAAACTACAGGTTTTATCTTTACAGGGAATCGAGAGGAACGAAAGGCCCAGCCTTCAGGCTCTTTGGGGTTTTACTTTGGTGGGGCTTATGCTCCTTACCGAATCTCCACCCTGGCCGGGATGCTTTCTTCAATGTAGGGCTGCGTCGGGTGGTCACTCACGGATGGATTTTTTATGGCTTCGTTATCATAGAAATATTTTCCAGGCTTTGACAATAGAAAAATGTGTTCATGGGCCTATACGGAGCGATCATCAGAACGATCTCAATTGCAGGTCTGTAGCCGGCCACATCTAGCCCCCTTCGTCCCCTTCCATTTTGCTAAGGTTAAAACAATTCACAATACCACTTGCCCAGTGAATTCTCGTAACGCGAACGGCAGCAGCATGAGTATCTTACTTTAAACGGTTTAGGATTACCTAGTAATTATACGCCCAAACTTCCGTTACAACCTGGAATTTTTCAAAGATAGAAACCCGATCCTACGACTGGAGAGTATGAACGCTACTGTGTTATCCACCGATGAACCCATTATCGAAGCTAAGCTCAAGCTGACCAAGTACTTGAGATAGTGCAATAGCACCCTGCACCGATGACATTAAGGATCTGAGCTATGGCTTGAGAGATTCTCAGTACGATACAGATCACCTAAGATACCCTCTTATCAGCGAGAGCTACGAACGCTATTATGGCGGATACAACCTCTTTAGATGAGTTGAGGTGAGGGCCACCTATCAAAGAGACAAAGTTGAGGTTATCTGGCTGCCATGCATGAATTGTACCATCCCTTGCCAGTATTCGGATGGCGAGAAGCACGAGTTTGCTGGCGCCAGAGAGGCATTCGGTTGCTCCCGGTCAACCCCGAAGGCTTTGAATGGTTAAACCAAAACTTAGGACCCAAGGAGGGATACCATCGGCCTTATGATAAATTTTCTCAAAGTTATCAAGCGAAGTATACGCAAAACCGAGAGAAAGCGGTGATCGAATGACTGAAATATCTACGCTCCACTGGCTATTTGAGATTTCTTACCTCCGGCAGATATGGAAGATACTGAGATCGATAAGGCCGATCGATAACGCCCGGATAGAAAGGATTCGGGCATTGGCTGGATACAGGATAGCGCAGCTCAAGGATATGAGGGCTGGTTTCCATATAGCCAATTAAGCTATCTTTAATAAAGGATAAATTTTTTTTAGCAAAACTTTCATGAATTCCCTTCAAGTTAGAGCTTGCCAGATCTCGGTTATGTGATCCCCGTAAAGTACCCATATCAATATGAATATCCCAAAGATGATGTAGAGATTGATAAGATACACCAGCCATAGGAACACCTTTGCCTTCTTCTCAGGAGTTCCAAACCAATTATCGGCCTTTCTCTTTATCCATCCAGACATCTCGTTTGCTCCAGTAAAATACTTCAGCGACCCATGATCATTCAGCTACATATGAAGGAGCATCTTTTGGCCATCATCTAAAGTCAGTTAAACAATATCTATTTAGAAATAGAAAAATCTTCCGGGAAGGGGGTACGCTACATTCCTTTAGTATTCTTGCCTGCCGTGGACTCAGACGCGTGGCCCCCAAAAGAACGCTTGCCATCGTTTCACCATAGTTATCCTTTATTATTATCATAGCAAGTCATATTTTGCTTAGGTCATCATAGTCTACCGTTGATATCGAGAAGGCATCAGATGGTGATGGGATCGCTATGATTGAGAGCCCCGCACCGAAAGGGATTCAGGCAGAAGAGAAAGCACCAGAGGGTTATAACCGCATGGTTATATCCCGTCCAAGAGACCTAGTGGTAACTAAGCGGGTAGAAAAGTCTAATAGATCCCAAAAATCCAAAACGAAAATTCGTTTTAACCATTTTATAATATTCTCAAACCAATACATACCTATCCTAGAACTATCTGGGAGCTAGGCGCTTATCATTTTGGAGTAACAGGGCGATACATTGGTTTCCTATGAAAGACTCTACTGCCATGAAACACAAAATTAGCAATAACGGCTACAATTAATCCTAAAAAACCGAGCGATGACACTTTATAGCACATTTAACAGACTTCGCTCTAAGATCTGAGGATAAAGGCAAGAAGAGGAGACTAGAATTTCAATGGCTACAAGAGCCATTGCCAAAGATGGCATTAAGGCTAAGAATCCATCCCCATGCAAAAGTCCAGAGATGCATAAGTACATCATAGCCGCCATCGTCTTTCTAGGGGTCTTCATGTTCGTCCTGGATGGCTCAGTGGTGAGCATCGCCCTTCCCACCATCACCAGGGTTTTCAGCATCGATGTAGATCAATCGGAATGGGTGGTCACCGCCTACCTTCTCATCCTAACCAGCCTCTTTCTGATCTTCGGAAAGGCCTCGGAGCGCACTGGTAAGAAGATGATGTTTCTCTCAGGCTTTGTTCTCTTCATCCTGGGATCTTTTCTCTGCGGACTTTCGACAAGCCTGAATGCGCTCGTTTTCTTCAGGGTAGTACAGGCTATAGGTGCAGCCATGGCATTCTCCATAAGCTTTGCCATCATCTTTCTGGTATTTCCGGAGGAGGAAAGAGGGAGAGCCATGGGATACATAGGCTCTACTGTAGCCATAGCAGGAATAGCAGGTCCAGTGCTGGGTGGATTTATCGTCAGCTCTCTCGGATGGGAGTACATATTCTTTCTCAACGTTCCTCCAGGACTGCTTCTACTGATACTGACCTGGAAGTTCCTTCCCTCAGATAATGCCGATACAGATCCATTGGATGCATCTTCATCTAAGGAAAAGGCTCCTAAGAAAGCTCAGAAAAAGATGGACTTTTTAGGGGCGGCAGCACTTATCATCTGCACGACAGCCCTCATGGCCCTGGTAAACCAGCTTCCTACAACCATGGATGACCCAACCTTTACGGTATCCTGCACCCTGATATTTCTGGCATCCCTTGCCGTATTAATCAGAACCGAGAGTAAGCAAGAAGACCCCATCCTCAATCTCTCCATATTCAATAACAGGCTCTTCGTGCTGCCATGCATGGCGATGCTGATATATTTCACAGCCGAATACATCCTAGTAGTCCTGGGCCCCTTCTACTTCGAAGGAGTTATGGGCTTTACTCCTGCCCAGGTGGGAACCATTCTCCTCATCACCCCAGCCATAACAATCCTCGGAGCCCCTTTCTTCGGCTGGATGTACGATAAGCACTACTGGAGGTATTACGCCGCCACAGGCATGGCGGTCATGGCGGCCTCCCTCCTGCTCATAAGCTTCGCACTCAGAACGAAAGACCTTGGCCTCGTAATCCTATATTTCATACCCTTGGGGATAGGTTATGCCATCTTTCAAAGCCCCAACACCACCGAGATCATGATAGCCCTACCCGAGGAGATGATAGGCATCGCCTCCAGCTTCACGGGCGCAGTGAGGAACCTGGGCATGGGCCTTGGGATATCTTTTGGAAGCCTTCTGGTATCAATACAGCTGGACATGGCAGGATACAACGGATCCATCACCGGAGCCAGTCCAGAGCTTCTATCTATCTCTATAAGCAACGGCATTCTGATCGCTGGACTGCTGTGCATCCTCGGCATGCTGATATCAGCCAGAGGATGCAGGATTGCCAAGGGAGCCTGTTCGAAAGACCATCCAAATGCCCATTAAGAATCTTTGTTTACAGCAGTTGAGATTCAAAGGCCAATATAGCTAGAATCTTGATTAGAGAATTTAAGTCTCGATGTTTTCCTTAATGCCAAGAGCCATGAAAGGAGATAAAGCAGTAGTAGAGGTAAGAGCAGCCGAACCCCGACCAGCCTAGAAGCTAGATTTCAATATAACCTCATAGCCGAGCTAGGGGCCTCCAGGAGCCGGTACGTCGTAATAGCCATCATCCTCACCGGGGTGTTAGTGCTGGTCCTTGACGGGCCCGTGGAGAACATCGCCCTTCCCCGTCATAATCGGCTAGTCCGGTGTTTACACGACCCAACCTCTGTGGGTAATCACCTATTACCTGGTGGCGGTAACCAGCCTCCTCCTGGTCTTTGGAAAGATGGCAGAAAGGCTCGGCAAGGACAGGATCTTCATGGCAGGATTATGTATCTTGACCTTAAGCTCCATTGGCTGCTGAATCTTCTCAAGCCTGCCTATATTTTGGTAGGCTTCAGGGTTTTTCAAGGAATAAGGGCCGCTATGGCCGTCTCTATAAGCGCCGCCCTGATCTTCCAGATCTTTCCCATAGATGAGGTAGGATGGGCCATGGGATACATAGGGTCCATCGTGCCTGCAGGATGCATGGCAGGGCCCGCCCTCTGAGTATTCTTATCAACGTTTCAATAGACATAGCCATGGCTCTCCCTGGCCATCAAATATCTGAAGGTCTAGGAGATCAGGAGGGAGAAGCTGGACCTGGACGGGGCTGGGGCCCTGACCATAGTTGCATCTTTGATATCCATTCTTCAAGATTTCCAGGTTCTCCAGCGCCGACCATAAGCACGGTCCTCTTCTTGGCCAGCTTTACTGTGGTGATCCTGGGTCCCGTCTACATGGAGTAGGTTCTGGACTGCACTCCCGATAGGATCGACACCATGTTCCTGATAGTTCCGACCATTATGATCTTTGGCTCTCCTCTGGCGGAATGGCTATATGATAGATATTCCTGAAAATACTATGCTGCGGCGGGCGTGCTCATATTGGCGGGCGCTTTAGCTCCAATGAACTGGGCTGCCAAAGAAAAGGACCCTTCATGGCTGATGCTTCTTTTTGTGCCCCGAGGGATTGGAAGAGCCCGCTTCTAAAGCCCCAACAACACCGATAGTGAGATCTGGTGGTCTCTTCTCTTTGCAGCTGAGCCTGGCCTAGGTTTGCGGAACTATCCTTCATGCCAGGCCTGAGCATCTATCGGCATTCATAGCCAATGGATTCCTTCTGGCGTGCGTACTCTCCATTCTGGGAGCAAGAACCTATCTGATGAAACGCCAATATCACTCCAAATGTACGCCCTATTTTAAAATAATTACGACTAAAAGAGTAGGCTGACCTCTAATAGAGAATTCTATAGATAAAAGCAACTCAAGGTGTAGAGAGGAAATGCCTCTCTATTTAAGAGATT
This sequence comes from Methanosaeta sp. UBA114, assembly GCA_002506335.1. Taxonomy (GTDB): domain Archaea; phylum Halobacteriota; class Methanosarcinia; order Methanotrichales; family Methanotrichaceae; genus UBA114. Next base: position 28,434 of record DAXJ01000046.1, on the reverse strand, counting down.
GCAAAAGAATGGTGATCTTGTCCCCGTAGAGAACCCAGATCAAAACACCAATTCCGAAGATGATGTAGAGGTTGGTGATGTACACCAACCACTGAAGCAACCTCATCTTCTTCTCTGGGGTTCCGAACCACTCTTCAGCTTTTCTCTCGTAATAGTTGGGCATCTCTTCTATGCTGAAACCTCACCTGTCGCTGCGAGGGCACTTGCCTGAGCTGCTGCAGCTAGTATGGCAGCTTTCTTGGCCTCTTCCTGCTTGACGCGCGCCTGGGACTTGCCCTTGAGCTTCTTGAGCCTGACCACGTTGTCCCTGTCCATCTCTTCCAGGGCGAAGCCTATGAACCTGATGGTATCCTTGAGCTCGGGTATGACCTTGAACTCAAGGCCGTTAACCCTTCTCTTGGTGCTTTCGATATCCTCGACCAGCTTTCTCATGCCGGTCTCAACCTCAGCAGCCAGGATGATCTTATCCACCAGAGTCTCGTAGGCCTCGGCGGCCTCGTCGATGGCAGCGCTAGTGCCTATGATGCCGTAGCCACGCTCGAACATCTTCTTTTGCACTGACTTTGCCGTGATCTTAGGCACGACGACGCCCATGATGTTCCTGGACTCGAGCTGGACGGCTGGCTCTCCCTGAAGGGCAAAGGCAACGCTGTTGATGGTCACGGTGCCTTCAATGGCCCGGGCCATGTTCAGCCTCTGTTCTGCCACGATCAGGGCTGCAACCAGCTCAGCTCTTATGGTCTTAGCTCTATTCAGCACTTCGAAAAATTCGATCATGAGGCCGTCGCGCTTCATCTTGAGGAGCGAGTGGCCGGTCTGGGCTACCTTGATCCTCTTTCTTAGGGCGATCAGCACAGCCCTGGTCGGCTTCGTTCCTTTAATTACGGCCATGATCTCACTTCTTTGGTGCCTCAGCGGGCTTGGATCCTGCGTACTTCGGGTGGTAGACCTTGATGAACTTGTCGTCCACCCTGGTCAGCATGGCCTCGGGCAGATCAGCCAGAAGCTTCCATCCGATGCCAAGGGTCTCGAAGATAGTCCTATCCTCGTCCCTGCCCTGGTTGACGAACTGCTTCTCGAACTTGTCTGCGAACTCCAGGACCAACTTATCGCGCTCAGAGAGAGCCTCTTTGCCCACGATGGCAGCGAGGCCACGCAGATCGCATCCCTCTGCATAGTAGGCGTAGAGCTGATCCGAGACTGCCCTGTGATCCTCGCGGGTATGGCCCTTGCCAATTCCGGAGTTCATCAGTCTGGACAGAGATGGCCTGATATCGATAGGGGGATAAATGCCCTTCCTGTGCAGCTCCCTGGAGATGATGATCTGACCCTCAGTGATGTACCCGGACAGGTCTGGGATAGGATGGGTGATGTCGTCACCGGGCATGGTCAGGATGGGGAACT
>DAXJ01000046.1:15849-26768 GCA_002506335.1 Methanosaeta sp. UBA114 | reverse complement strand
TGGGGAACTGGGTGATGGAGCCCTTTTTGCCCTTGATGATGCCAGCCCTCTCGTAGTTGGTGGCAAGGTCGGTGTACATGTATCCAGGATAGCCGCGGCGCCCGGGAACCTCTTCCCTGGCTGCGCCCATCTGACGGAGAGACTCACAGTAATTGGTCATGTCCGTGTAGATGATGAGCACGTGCATGTTCAGGTCGAAGGCCAGGTACTCGGCACAGGTGAGTCCGAGCTTGGGTGTGAGCAGCCTCTCGACTGCAGGGTCGTCGGCCAGGTTCAGGAACACCACTGCCCTCTCCAGGGCACCAGTCCTCTCGAAGTCGGCCATGAAGTGCTGGGCCTCTTCGTTGGTGATACCCATGGCGCAGAAGATGACTGCGAAGGACTCGGCCTCGCCGAGAGCCTTGGCCTGTCTGGCGATCTGCAGGGCGACATCGTTGTGGGGAAGACCTGCCGCAGAGAAGATGGGCAGTTTCTGTCCCCTGACAAGGGTGTTGGTCCCATCAATGGTGGAGATACCGGTCTGGATGAAAGCCCTTGGCTTCTCACGGGATGCAGGGTTGATGGCCGCACCGATGATTTCTCTCTCCACATCTGGGACTATGGCAGGGCCGCCGTCTCTGGGCCTTCCGGACCCTGATAGAACGCGCCCGATGATGCTGGGTGCCAGAGGCATCTTGATGACGTCCCCGGTGAACCTGACTGCGCTGTCCTTGGACAGCCCGCCGGTTCCCTCGAAGACCTGGACGACCACGATCTCATCGGAGGTGTCCAGGACCTGTCCCCTCTTTAACTCTCCGCCGGTCCTTATCTCGACGAGCTCACCGAAGCCCACAGGCTCGGTCTTCTCGACGAAGATAAGAGGCCCTTTGATCTCGTTAATTGTTTTGTATTCCTTGGTAATTGCGGTAGCCATTCTGGATCCTCCTTACTTCATAGCCTTGAACTCAGAGTCCATCTGAGCCAGAACCTTCTGGAGCACGGGCTCGTAGTTCTCCTCCAGCCTGACCTTGGCCAGGGCGTCCTTGGACGGGGTGGCCTGGATAATGTCGATGGGTACTCCCTTCTGGAGGGCTGCGACGGCGTGGTCCCTGTAGGTCAGAATGCCCTTCAAGAGGTCGAACTGCTTCTTGTAGGGACAGAATGTATCAACGGGGTGGAAGGCAGACTGCGCCAGCCAGAAGTTGATGATCATCCTTGCGACCTCGAGGGTGATCTGCTGGTCCTCGGGCAGGGCGTCGGAGCCGACGAGCATGACTATCTCTTCAAGCTCTGCGTTCTCCTGAAGTATGGCCATGGCGCGCCTCTTCTGAGCGTTCCACTCTGGGGATACGTTCTCAGTGAACCAGGGCTCAAGGTCCTTGTCGTACAGAGAGTAGGAATCCAGCCAGTTGATGGACGGGAAGTGCCTGCGCTGGGTCAGCTTGGAATCCAGGGCCCAGAATACCTTGACCATCCTCAGCGTGTTCTGAGTAACGGGCTCGGTGAAGTCGCCGCCAGGTGGGGAAACTGCTCCGACAATGGAGATAGAGCCCTCGCCGCCAGCCAGAACCTCAGCACGGCCGGACCTCTCGTAGAAGTCAGCCAGCCTTGCGCCCAGGTATGCGGGATAGCCCTCTTCGCCAGGCATCTCTTCTAGACGGGATGCAAGCTCTCTCATGGCCTCTGCCCACCGGGAGGTGGAGTCAGCGGTCATCATGCAGTCATATCCCATATCTCTGTAGTACTCTGCAGTGGTCATGCCGGTGTAGATGGATGCCTCACGGGCAGCCACAGGCATGTTGGAGGTGTTGGCGTAAACTATGGACCGCTCCATGAGGGGCCTGTTGGTCCTGGGATCGACCAGCTCTGGGAACTCGTGCAGCAGGTCGGCCATCTCGTTTCCGCGCTCGCCACATCCTACGTAGATGACCATATCGACATCTGCCCACTTGGACAGAGTCTGCTGCATGACCGTCTTGCCAGTGCCGAACCCGCCGGGTATGGCTGCAGTTCCACCCTTGGCCAGTGAGAAGAATCCATCGACGACCCTCTGTCCGGTCCTCAGGGGGATGGTGGGTGCCAGCTTCTTGACCACGGGCCTGGCCTGTCTGACTGGCCAGTACTGAATCATGGGCAGCTTGGTTCCGTCCTCAAGAACCGCTATGGGCTCCTCGACTGTGAAGTTTCCGGAGTAGATCTCCTTAATGGTTCCGCCCTTGTGCTTGGGTGGCACCATGATCTTGTGCTTGATGAGCATCTGCTCCTGGACCTCGCCTATGGCCTGGCCAGGCTTGACGACGTCGCCCTTCTTAGCGATGGGCTTGAACTCCCACTTTTTCTTGTGGTCAATGCCGTCCACGAAGAGACCCCTGCTAATGAAGTCGCCAGACTTCTCAGCAAGAATTGTTAGAGGCCTCTGGATTCCGTCGTAAATGGAGGTGATGACGCCGGGGCCCAGCTGAGCGACCAGGGGTGCCCCGGTTTCCTTGACGGGCTCTCCGGGCTTGACGCCGGAGGTATCCTCGTAAACCTGAATGATGTGCTTGTTGCCGGAAATGCCGATGACTTCGCTCATCAGGCCTTCCTCGCCGACCAGGACCAGGTCGTACATGGAAGCCTTCAGGCCCGTAGCCTGAACGACTGGCCCTGCGACTCGCTTAACCTTGCCTACTTCCATAAATCAACACCTATTGCTCTCTTAATCTTCTCTCTCATCTCTTGGCTCTGCTCGGTCCCTATGGCGATAACGGTAGGGCTCACTGAGTCGGAAAGCTGCTCCTGTAGCCTCTTGGGCAGATTGTTGTAATCCGCCTGGGTTAATACTAGGATACCGACCTCGGGGTTAGCCATGGCCTCGTTGATCTTATTGATCAGCTCTTCCTCATTGGCGGCACAGTGAGAACTCTTGATGCCAGCCAGACAGAACCCCGTCACGGAGCTGCTAGTGCCAATAACTGCTATCTCCATTAAGCCACCACCACTTGCTCTTCTACAAGCTCAGGCGGAAGCCCGGCCTCTTTGCCGCGGACTATCTTTCTAATGTTGGCGACCTCAGTGTCCTTGCTCACAATATATCCCAGAACCGGCAGTATGGATAGCGGGTGATAGTTGGAAAGAGCCCATGCGTACCTTACCAAATAGGCCCTAAGCCTGGCCTCGACCCTGCTGACGGCATCAAGGTTAGGAGTGGCTATGTCCGATATAGAGGACCAGAATGGATAGCCCTCCAGGCTCCTCAGGAACTCGGGGAAGGACTGGCCTGCCAGCCTTGAGAGCTCGTCTCCGAGCTTCCCACCGGGTATGAGATTCTCCTGAATGGTGGCTGCATCGATTCCTGCTTTGTTCATCCTGAACAGGGTGATGAGATTTCTAATATCTATCTCCCTGCGGACGTACTTGAGCAGAAGTCCGCCGCCCACGGAGAGGGTGCCTCCGACAGCGCGCTCCATCCTGTAGTAGTAGAGCTTATCCAGGGCGTTCTCCACCGAGGCCAGGCCCTTTCCATCGTACTTGGAGAGAGCTTCGGAGAAGTCAGTGCCCTCGAAAGAGGATATTACTTCCTGGATGCTCGCCTTCTTGGCAAGGCCCTCGAGGAGTTCGAGGTTCAGCTCTCCAGCGGGCACTATGTAATTCATGACCTCAGCGTCCGATGCGCCGTAGAACTTGCCCCTCAGGATGGTCTTTATGTTCCAGATGTCCCAGCGTCTGAGGTACTCCAGAATGAGGAACTGTGGCTCGTCAATTGAGACATCTAAGAGCTTGCTGTAGGTCTTGGCCAGGTTGGCAAAGGTAGCGTGCTCTATGAGCTCAGCTCCGGAGTAATCCTTAGATAGGGCATCGATCTCGTCTTTATATTGGGTCTCTTCCAGGTACCGGGCTATTTCCGAGATGTCCATGGATAGCATTCTCGGGTACATCTCGTTGGGTACGAGCTTGGTCTTCATGGCCCTTACCCTGCCCGTGATGTAAGCGTACTTCACCGGCTTCCCGAACTTGGGTAGGCGTAGTACTGGCATGGCTTCTCACCCGAACAGTATCCTGGAAACCTCTTTCATGTGGCTGTTGAACACCTCACGTGCGAGGGTTTCGTAGGTAAGATCATATCGCAGAGAGCCGTCCATGCTCTCGACAACAACTCCGCCGAGGATGTCCAGATTCCCGCCATAATTAGGGGCGAGAGAGGATACAAAGGTCTCGTCCCTCTTGCTGGAGTAGACCTTCATATCCTTCAGGTTGTATGGAGTCAGGAGCTTCTTTAAGAGGGCCTCGTTCTCCTTCTTAGGGAGCTTCTTCAGGGACTCGATAAGTCCCGCTCTGACCTTCTCTAGGGAGTCCTTGTGTACGTTCAGCTCAGACCTCTTCAGTTCTAGGTGAGCCGAAGAGACTTCCCTTCGCTCCATAGCAGCTATAGCGTTCGCAACCTCAGTCTCCTTCCTGGACTTTATCTCCGCGGCACGGTTCCTTGCTTCGCCGAGTATCCTTGCTACCTCTGCGTCGCCCTGAGATTGAATCTCGGCGATCTTGCCTTTAGAGGATGCAAGGATGTCCTCAACAACTGCGTCTAGTGCCATTGCCTCTCTCACCCCTCGGCGTGTTCAAGCGAAGGGAGTCCAGGCGAACATCAGGATCAAGGACACGGCTAAGCCGAAGATGATCAGAGTCTCAGGCAGCAGCATGAGGAACAGACCCTTGCCCAGGAAGCCGGGCTCCTCAGCCACGACACCAACCACAGCGGCACCGATGCCCTGCTCACCAACACCTGCACCAATGCCGGCTAGACCAGTTGCCAGACCAGCACCAACAGCCAGAAGTCCGTACAGTATGCCACCATCGTTTATAGCTCCAACTACCATTTTACTCAATCCTCCTTTTTGTATTTCCTTTCTGTATTAACGCTATTCCAATCATCACGCCTTCAGGTACCTTCGGACATGACCGAAGGGTGAATATTCAACTCCACCGCCATGAGAGCTGTAGAACTTGGTGAACATCTCCACATAGTGCAACCTGAGGGGGTGCATGAAGGGAGACAGAATTCCCAGCAGCATGTTGATGAAGTGCACAGCCGTCAGTACAATTGTACCGACGATGACCGCGGGTATTGTGAACTCAGAGCTCTCTGTCGCTCCGCCGCTGAGCATGGGCATTATGACGTAGAATGCCAGCTGGTTGGCAGCGAAGGCCAGTCCGACCGAAGCCAGGCCGATGGCCAGCAGCCTCAGGTAGGATATCAGATTGCTCACGTAGAAGGGCACGTGTGCCAGTCCCATAGGTCCTTCTGGTCCCATGACCATCATCACCATAGAGATGACGATGACCAGACCGCCGGCACCAACCAGGGCCATATTGCCCAGAATCAGGCCGAGCAGGAGCAACGAGAAGAATACCTGGAAGAGCAGCACCGGAAGCCTCTCGAAATAGGCGTGCTTCTTCTCACCATAGTTGAGTTCAGTCTTTATGCCAAGGATAGATCCGACGCTGCAGTGCAGAACACCGATGAAAATGCTGATACCGATGAGCATCAGAACAGCGTTGGTTGCCAGCCGATCCATAGGCAGCATGCCCATGGGGCCCAGCCTTCCGAGGGGACCGTAAACACCCTCACCGAAGTAGGCACCGGCCGCCTTCAGAGCTTCGATCTCGTGTTCAGGCAGCTGCCCTATGACCTTGCCCCATAAACCAAGGGGACCGAAGATCTCGCCGAATAAAGCACCGAAGATGATGGACCAAACGCTTGCAATCATCACGATGTTGATCAGCTGCTGCCAGCCTGGCGTTCTGAACTTCTTCTTGAGGCCCATCAAGACCAGAATGGTCATGATGCCGTACCCAATATCCCCCAGGATCATTCCGAAGAAGATCGGGAAGAATATGAAGATCAGAAGCGATGGGTCGAACTCCTTGTACTCGGGAATGGCAAAGAGCCTTGTAATAAGCTCGTAAGGCCTTACTATCGCTGGGTTATGAATCTTGGTCGGGACATCTTCTCCGGCCTCGACCAGGTTCTCGGCCTCGCTATCGTCTAGGACCTGGACCTCAACGTGTCCACCTGCTGAGCCCTCAATCTCGCTCTTGAGCTTGGCGAGATCTGCCGTAGGCACCCATCCATCTATGACGAAGGCATTAGCGGTTTCGGCAAACCTCAAGGGCGCCTCAGCCTTCTGGGTCTGTATGGACAGATACTCATCTGCAGCCAGGAACATGTCTTCGTACTGCTTCTTCATGTCCTGGAGCTTCTTCACAGCCGGACCCTTCTCACCCTCAAGGCTCTTGATCTTGCCCTCCAGGGTGGCAATCGCCGAATCGACGCTTCCCTCCAGCTTTGGCACGGAGTTCTCAGAGTACCCGTGCTCTGCAAGGACTGCTGCTACTTCGCTAGCCTGGGCAGCCGGCGCAAAGACCGCCACCAATATGGCGTTCTTGGAGCTTCCTGAGAAGACCTTGCTATTGGGGGAGACCCTGGCCACATCCGCATCCACTGCGGAGGCAACTGTTCCTACGAAGACACTTACGGATTCATATCCATAATAGTCATCGAGGTCCAGGGGCAAAGCTGCCAGAGGCCTCATAGCGTTGATCTGATCCTGACTGATCTTGATATCAGCATCGATCTGCACAATGCGCTCGAAGGTCGATGTGACATCATTCCCAACGCTATTAAGCAGGGTATCAAGCTGGGAAATCACCTGGGAGTCAGGATAGGTAACGTCAGGCGCCTTGTTCTTTATATCGAGGTACCTGGCGACGGATCTGAGCTTAATCAGATCCTCGGAGTGCTCCCGGGCCTTGCCTATGGGCTTGCCCAGCTCAAACTCAGGTTGACTGCCATTATAGTTGACTATATGTAACAGCCGCAGCTCGTGCAGCTTCTCTATAACAGGTGGTAAAACGTCCTTGGACCCGGCGACGACAACTCTGCTCATCTTGACGGGTCTAAGCATTTAACAACCCCATAAACTCCTTCATCAGGTAGTCGACTGCCTTATCCAGCTTGGCATTAGCACTGCTGGAAAGAGCGCTGACGTCCTTTGATCCTGCCAGGACTATGGACTGCTTCTTGGCCTTGACATCGGAATCTGCCTTGGCCAGGCTCTTGTCATAGTAGTCCTGGGATTCGGCCTCAGCGGTCTTCACTATATTGGCGGATTCGGCTGTGGCTGCTGCTGCCTTTTTATCCCTCTCCTCCACGGCCTGCTGGACGCCGGCCTTGGATTGAGCCTCCGCCCCCTTAATCCTCGTTAAGATGTCGTCTCTAGCCATCTGATCCCTCTACATAATCCCTCTCTACACCTCTTCGTTTTCGGAAAGCGCTACATCACTGCGCTCTATGATAAACGTTCAAATCCATCCGCATCTACCAATATAAACTCTTCGGTTTTCCCTTAAAGGGGAAGCCTGAAGGTGACCCCTTCAAGTCCCCCAAAAACTTAATGCTGTTTCTAGCTCTTTGTGGTCTTTAGCATATTCCTTCAGGGATATGCCCTTCATCCAAGCGTCTACCGTCTGTCTCATGGCCTTAGCTCCAGCCGTAGTTCCTCCTGGGTGGCCATGAACGCCTCCACCTGCTTGGATTATGCAGTCAATGCCGTAGCCTTCAAGGTTCGGGATGACGTTCCCGGGGTAGACTCCTCCCGAGGCCACTGGAAAGACCATCTTTAAATCGTACCACGGACACCTCAGGGCATCTTTGAGGAGGTCGACCTCCTCGTCGTGGGCCATCTTCCCCTTGTAGGTGCCCACGTGGAGGTTGGTGCCTCCGCACAGGCGGACGAGCTTGGCTATGACCATCATGGACATGCCGTGGCCTTTATCCCTGGTCATGGCGCCGTGCATTGTCCTGTGAACGTGGACAGGCACGTTCACACCCTTGGAGAGCATCTCCAGGGCCGAGAAGCCCGCAGTGAGGACATCTATCATGACCATGTTGGCACCGTGGTCCACGGCGTCCTGTGCCCGTTCCAGGATGTTATCGGCCCCGGTGGTGACGTTCACTGCATAGAAGGCCTTCTTTCCTGTATCCTGCTCCACCTTGTCCAGGGCGGCCATGACAGCCTCCAACCTGTCGATGAGGGGGCAGAACTTCTGATCGGTGAGGGTTTCATCGTCTTTCACCAGGTCCAGTCCGCCTCTGACAGCCGCTGCCGCCACCTCGGCCGTGCCCTTGGGATCCAGGCCAACCTTGGGCTTCACTATGGTGCCTACCAAGGGACGATCGAATGCCCCAATGATCCTTCTGGCGTCATCTATGCCGAACTTGGGGCCGGGGTGGGCTCTAATGAGGCTCTCAGGGAAGATGACATCCTGGAGCCGAACCTTCCTAAGAGCGCCCAGGCCAAAGAGATTACCCGCGATGACGGAGAGGTACTGGGGCACATTTCCCGGCTCAAAAAGATCCTCAGGGAAGCCTATCTCCACCTCAGTCCCTTCTGCGCTGATTACCCTGGCAGCCAGGGGGTTATCGCATCCCTGGACCTCAGTCCAGGTCCCCGTGGACTGCTCTGCGGCTATAGCCTCTGCTGCCTTCCTGATAGGCAGATCGGTCTCAACGTGATACTTGGCTATCAGTTCCATCCCATCACCTCTTCCCCATTCCAATTGCCACAGGTAGTATAAGAAGATCCTACCAGGAAAACGAAATGAAAGAGATCCCCCTGAAATCCAAGGGTCAAATGGACAAAAATTGGGGGAGGAGAGGAGGCGGAGAGGATCAAATGGTTTATAATAAGGATCGTAGATAGGTTACACGGTAGAGAGCCCATGGAATCCAATTATCAGATATTTCCGCCGATGTCGGAACTTATACCTGGTAGATCACCATGGCTTAAGAGCAAAGCCTCATGGGGGCTCTTCTTTAAGAGGTTGCATCACGTATCGAAAAATGAGGAGGGAGGAAGATTAAAACTACTATCAGCCTCATCAAGGCGGACGTAGGCGGCTTTCCTGGCCACTCGTCTGTCCACCCCGCGCTCATACAAACCGCGGAGAAGCACCTGGAAACAGCCAAGGGATCAGGCGCCCTGATAGACTTTAGGGTGCTGGCCTGCGGAGATGATTTAGAACTAATAATGAGCCACGCCAAGGGAGTGGACAACGGCGATATCCACGCCATCGCTTGGGAGTGCTTCGAGGAGGCCACCGAGGTGGCCAAGAAGCTCAAGCTCTACGGCGCAGGCCAGGACCTTCTATCCGACGCCTTTTCAGGAAACGTGAGGGGCCTGGGCCCCGGCGTGGCCGAGCTGGAGTTCACTGAGAGAACATCTGAGCCCATGGTAGCCTTCATGATGGACAAGACCGAGCCCGGAGCTTTCAACCTGCCCATCTACAAGATGTTCGCCGACCCGTTCAACACCGCAGGTCTAGTTATTGATCCAGCGTGTCATGCCGGCTTCGTCTTTGAAGTCTGGGATATCATGGAGCACAAGAAGGTCTTCCTGAACTGCCCCGAGGAGATGTACGACCTTCTTGCCCTCATAGGCGCCAAGTCTAGGTATGTCATAAAGAGGGTGTACCCCAAGCCCGGCGGAAAACTTCCCGAGACTGAGGCCGTGGCCGTGGTCTCCACTGAGAAGCTCTTCCAGATCGCGGGCACCTACGTCGGCAAAGATGACCCCGTTGCCTTGGTCAGGTCCCAGTCGGGCCTTCCGGCCCTGGGGGAGGTTCTGGAGCCATTCTCTCTGGGACATCTGGTCAGCGGCTGGATGAGGGGAAGCCACAACGGCCCCTTGATGCCCTGCTCCTTCGAGACCGCCCACCCGACCAGGTTCGACGGACCTCCGAGAGTTACTGCCGCCGGGTTCCAGATCGGCTTCGGAAGCATGGTGGGCCCGGCCGATCTCTTCAAGGACCCGGCCTACGATAGGACCAGGCAGAGGGTTCTGGAGATCACCGATTACATGAGGGCCCATGGCCCCTTCGAGCCCCACAGATTGCCCATGGAGGACATGGAGTACACTACCCTGCCCCACGTGATGAAGAGGCTTGGGGATAGATTCGTCCCTGCGGAGTGAACCTGCCAATCATCTCGGGTTCTATCTCAACTCTCTTTTTCTTGTGTTCTTTTTTAAATGTAGAAGTTTAAGATAGTGAAATCGAAGTTCTATGATTTTCAAGCTCGTTTAGGAATTCTTGTCATATGCCGGAAACTGCAACAGATAAGGCAGAGATTCCTATATCCCGACAGGGCCTATATCAAAAGCCAAAACAGTACCACAGGTTGAGCCTATCGCCAAAGCTGAGCCCACAGATAAGATCCAAACCTCAACCAATAAAGAGGCATGAGGAACGGCGCCTCCCAAGCCCAGGAAAAGGAGAAGGCTCAAAGTCGCCCACCCAGAGAGGTGCGTAGGCTGCCTCTCCTACACGTCCACCTGCAGCAGGACACGCACCAGCAGAGCATCACTCCAGGACAGCGCCATGAAGGTCCAGACCCAGGGTGGGCATCGAGGGCGACTTCCGGATTGTGGCCCGCAGAGGATGTGAGAATCCCCTTTGCATCAGGGTCTGCCACACCGACGGTCTGGAGATAAAACCAGAGGGATGGGTGGTCTTCCACAAGGAGAAATGCACCAACTGAGGCAAATGTGAGAAGGCCTGCATCATATGTGCCATACCCAAAGGAAGCGAGGGTATGCCAATCAAATGCATCCACTGTGGAGGCTGTGTAGCCTTCTGTCCCCAAGGGGTACTCAAGCCAGAAGAGGTAGAGGACTGATGGCAGCTTTTAGAAAGGTTGTATACATCGACCTCACTAAGGGCATATCCCACTTTAAGTCACCCCTGACCGGAGAGTGGGGAGAGTCCTACGCCGGAGGAAGGCTTGTCCTGGCCATGAGGTTTGCCAAGGCCGAACCCATAGTGGTCAGGGTAGCCTCGGAGAGCCCCTGCTACATCTCCATCAACGATGCCAATATTGAGATCAAGGATGTCACCTCCATCTGGGG
>DAXJ01000046.1:0-15529 GCA_002506335.1 Methanosaeta sp. UBA114 | reverse complement strand
AAGGAGGAGCATCATACGCATAGGCCCTGCTGCCGACGAGAACCTGGTCCGAATAGCCAACGTCGTAGTGGATACCTACAGGCATATGGGAATGCTGGGCATAGGGGCAATCTTCGGCTCCAAGAAATGCAAGGCCATAGTGATCTCGGGCACGGAGCACGCCGAGACCCTCGACCCCAAGAAATACAGGGAGGCTTACAACAAAATACACAACACTGCTGTTCAGACGGGTGCCACGAGAAGTAACATGACACACGGGCCTCCATAAACATGAACGTCCTTAACTGGATCAAGGGCCCTCCCACCAGGAACTTCCAGGAGGCGTCATTCCCTTACGCCGAAAAAATCAGCGGCGAGATATTTGCAGATAACCATCTCTCCAGAAGATTAGCTTGCGCAGGCTGCCCCATAGGCTGCGCCCACATTGCCAGCCTCAAGTCCCCCTTCTCACCTCATCACGAGTTCGAGGTGATGAAGGGATCTTACGACCTCGCGCTCATCTACTCCATGGGAACCAACCTTGGCGTATACAGTACCGAGGGCGTCCTGGAGCTCATAGACTCGGTGGAGAGGTGGGCCGGGAGCCATGTCGGCGGGCGGTGTGGCCCGGGCTTGGGCTATCGAGACCTACGAGCGCGACATGATCACTCCTCAGGAGACCCTGGGCCTTCCCATGCAGTGGAGCAACATCATAAGCTATCTGAACGCCCTAAAGTACCTGGTAAAGCAGCCCAACGAGTTCTACGCCACCCTGGCCCGTGGCACGGAGTACGCCGCCAAGAAGTACAACAGTCTAGACTTCGCCACCACGCTCAGCGGTCTGGAGGTCTCGGGATACCACACGGGGCCAGCCTCCATCGTAGGCCAGCTTATGGGGATCAGGCACTCCCACATAGATAACATCGGCTACTCCGTGGATCAGAAGGCGGCCAAAAAGCCCATGGATCCTGAGAAGATGGTGAATGAGCTCACCAAGGAGGGCGATTCAAGGGGATATTCAACTCCCTGGAGGGATGCCTCTTTGCCAGGTGAGTCTATACAGAGGATAGCATCATCAGCGCTCTTTCATCCGTGGGCATATAGAAGACCAGGGAGGAGCTGTCCGAGCTTGGAAAGAATATATTTAAGGCTAAGTACGAGTTCAAGAGGCGCGAGGGCTTTGATCTAACCAAGCAAAGGATCCCCAAGAGATTTTTGAGACACGCTCCTACCCTGGGAAAGGTAGATCCTAAGACCGTGGAGGGTATGATAAGGATATACATGGGATAGGGGGCTGGGCTTAAGTGCACCCGCCCTTTCCTGCCCGGCCCTAATGCCCTCATCTGGCTGACCTCACCTTTAATGGCACTGCCATCGTTCGGATCGCTCAATAAAGCCGTGGATTGGCCTGAAGGTGTTATAAGATCGGCCAGGATCAGTATAATCAGCTTCAGCATGATGATCCCTCAATTATCCACGTAGACCAGCCATGGTAATGATATTGTGCATCCCCACAACCTTGGCATCGTATGGCCCAGCCTATTCTTTATCGAAGGTAAAGGACATCCGATGATCCAGGCCTAAGTCCCCTATAGCTATAGGTTCCGGATCATCGGACTGTCGACCCGCTCAATCCACCTGTTTGGATGGGCGGCTGTAACTACCCTTAAGGTTAAATTGTCTCAAATCTAATATTATTTATCAGATATTTAGACTTTTCTGCGTAAAGACTGTAATTTGATGATATCTATTCGGACATTTCTGAACCAAAATTGCGCAATTAGTTTACCAAAGTAGTCCATTATAATTACGTGAACATCAAGACCATTTGAAGGGAAAAGGGATCAAAAATTATACTCTAATAGTTCCAGGTCTATCCAACTTTAGGGTTCGTCAGTTCGTCATTATCCATTCATCATCACTTCATCGCTCGGAATCTCGGAGGAGACCCTTGCGCGCCATCCTCTCCTTCACCATCTTCTTGGCCTCGTCCCTCTCCACCTTGAAGATCTCCGAGAGCAGGTCCAGGGATGCCTCCAGCTCCAGCTCGATCACTGGATCCTCCTTATCATCGCTTCCCACTAGGCTGTTGAGGAGATCCAGGGGCTTTTCTGTGAGCTCCGAGGAGTACTTATCTTCCTCTCCCTTGTAGATCTTGAGCATGGAGTATATGTGGGGCGCCAGGGGCGAGGTGGGATTGAGCCTGCAGAAGGTGTTGGTCTTCTTTTTCTCCTCGGACCGAGACGATGGTAAAACTCTCCTCTCGATCAGAATTATTTCCAGCCGCTCCAGCTTGTCCAGCTTGTTTATGAGGGTGGTCTGGTTCCAGAATAGACCTCCTGAGGACGGCCCCAGGTCCTTCCAGATCTGATTTAGCTGAGCCCATCCCCCTTTTCTCTTCAGATAGACCAGGAGGGACGCCAGAGGAGTCTGGTCCCTCTGAAGGGTACAGTAACGCCTGAACTCCGTCAGCATGTACACGGTGGAAGTATAGATTAGCCTAAAGCCTTTTCGCATTTGCCTCCTAAGAACAGGACCTGGCCAGGGCCTGGTTAAAGAGATCAGATGATTCAAGGATACTTTCTCATACCATCCCACCATTAAGAGGGCAATAGCAGTAAATCGTTATCGTCTGGTGAGATTATAGGCCCAAAATCCAGTCTCCCTAATGAAACAAAGCACCATGTGGCAGCTAGCGATGGATTTTCGCCGCGGCTCTTCAGAGCTCACATTGAAACGGGGCACCAGGAGCAGGAGGTTGTATAATCGGGCGCTTCAACTTGGAAGAGCTGCAAAAAAGATGTATTTTAACTCTCTATGAGAATTAGATTACAATGTGGGCAAGCCTCTTTGTTACCAAGGCTTTTTATCCAGCCCCAACCGAAGTATTAAGACGATCACAATGCAGGCGATAGTTCTCGCTGCCGGGGAGGGCAGCAGGATGAGGCCCCTGACTTCCAGCACTCCCAAAGTAATGCTGCCAGTCTGCGGAAGGCCTTTCCTGGAGCATATAATTCTCAGAGCCGCCAAGGCCGGTATCGATGAAGTGGTCCTAGTGGTGGGGTACGGCCAGGATTCGGTCAGATCCTACTTCCTTGATGGAAGGCCTCTGGGGCTAAAGATAGAATACGCAGTCCAAGACCATCAACTAGGCACGGGCCATGCCCTTATGGCCGCCGAGGATCTAGCCCAGGATAAATTTTTGGTGCTCAATGGCGATGTTCTGCCTGATGTCGAGTCCCTCCAGGCCGTGGTTGGAGCCGGAGATATGGCAGTGGCTACTAAGAAGGTGCCTGACCCCAGACGGTATGGCGTTTTTCTGATGCAGGACGGTCACCTCAAGTCGGTAGTGGAGAAGAGTCAAAATCCCCCATCGGACATGGCCAATGCGGGCATATACCTCCTCTCCAGGTCCGTCTTCGATGCCCTGAGCAGTGCGCCTATCTCTGAGAGGGGCGAGTACGAGCTCACCGATGGTCTCAATGCCCTAGCCTCCAGGGAGATGATCCTGGTGAAGGAAATCAAGGACTGGATCGAGATCGGCAGGCCCTGGGATATACTGGAGGTAAACGCCCTATTGATGAAGGACCTCAAGTCCAAAAATGATGGCGAGGTCGAGGATGGAGCGACCCTCAAGGGCAACGTATCCATAGGTGAGGGGACGAAAGTTCGATCGGGGGCTTACATAGAAGGGCCAGTGATCATTGGAAAAGATTGCGATATCGGACCCAACTGCTATATCAGGCCGCGCACCTGCCTGGGCGATAGGGTCCGAGTGGGAAATGCCGTAGAGGTTAAGAATAGCACCATCATGAACGATACCAAAGTCGGTCATCTGAGCTACCTCGGGGATAGCGTGGTGGGCCAGAGGTGCAACTTCGGCGCAGGGACCATTGCATCCAACCTCAGGCATGACAAGGGAAACGTTTGGTCTTATATCAAGGGCAAGGCAGTAGACAGCGACAGGAGAAAGCTCGGGGTAATCATGGGAAACGATGTCAAGACAGGAATTCACACCAGCATCTACCCAGGGACTGTAATTGAGGCAGGCTGCAGATCCAGGCCAGGGGAGGTTCTGAGAGGATTTGTGCAGAGGCCTGGTTAAAAGATAGATGGAATTTGCTCAGACTGTAGAGCTGCAATGCCTCCGCAGAGAGCCGATTTTTCTCATGCCAATGGCAAGGCTTTTCAACATTAATTGCAAACTTAATGGCGCGGCTTTGAAGCGCTGCGTAAAAGGACTAAGACTAGGGCGGGCCGGTGAATAAACCTAAAGGGATCGTAGTGAGGGCCTCAAGGAGATCAAAATGAGAGAGTTCATTGCAATAGCCAAGCCCCTGGTGGGAGATGAAGAGCTCAGTGCCATAGGGGAGGTGCTGAGCTCGGGGATGCTCACCCAGGGAGAGGTGGTCAAGAAGTTCGAGGACGGCTTCTCAAGGTACCTGGGGGTGGAGAACTCCATAGCCGTAAGCAACGGCACCGTTGCCCTGGACCTGGCCGTCAAAGCTCTGGGCCTAAAAGATGGGGATGAGGTGATCTCCCCGGCATTCACCTTCATAGCCACGGCCAACTGCATCCTCTATCAGGGCCTTAAGCCTGTCTTTGCAGATGTGGACGAGAGGACATTCAACCTGGACCCTGCTGACCTGGCCGAGAAGATTACTCCCAAGACCAAAGCGGTGATAGGGGTTCACCTCTACGGCCAGCCTTTCGACCTGAAGGGAGTGCAGCAGGTCTGCCAGGATCATAACCTTGCTCTGATAGAGGACTGCGCCCAAGCTCATGGCGCCGAGCACCATGGAAAGAAGGTCGGGTCCTTTGCCACAGGCTGCTTCTCATTCTATCCCACCAAGAACATGACCACAGGCGAAGGTGGCATGATAACCACCAACGATGATGCTGTGGCAGAGCGCCTGCGTCTCATAAGAAACCACGGGGACACCGGCAAGTACAACCACGTCCTGGTAGGATACAACTACAGGATGACTAACATCCAGGGAGCCATAGGCCAGGTCCAGCTGGGAAAGCTCGAGGAGTTCATAGGACGGAGGCTGGAGAACGCAAAATACCTCAGCAGCCACCTAAAGGCCAAAGAAATTACGCCCCCATATGTGGCCAAGGATATCAGACACGTCTATAATCAGTATGTGGTCAGGGTAGAGGATGACTTCCCGTGCACCAGGGAGGATCTCATGGCCTACCTCCAGTCAAAAGGCGTGGGCAGCGCAATTCACTACCCAAAGCCCGTCTACGATCAGCCCATATATAGGGATCTCGGTCTAAAAGGATCCTGCCCCGTGGCCGAGGATGTATCCAGAAGGGTCCTAAGCCTGCCCGTTCACCCATCCCTGAAGAAAGAAGACCTGGAATACATCGCTCAGGTCATCAACAGCTATGGAGGTTAAGCCCTTGGATGTCGGCATCATAGGCGTGGGCTCCATGGGAAGGAACCACGTCCGTGTTTACTCAGAGCTTAAAGGTGTGGGAAAGGTCTACGTTTACGATCCAATCAGAGAAAACGCCCAACGGGTCAGGGATATCGCCGTGCCCTGCGACTCAGCGGAAGACCTCCTGGATAAGGCCGAGGCTGTGAGCATCTGCGTTCCCACTAAATACCACTTTGAGACGGCCAAAAAAGTCATCCATAAAGGAATCAGTTGTCTCATTGAAAAACCCATAACTTTGACCGTTTCGGAAGGAGAAGAGCTTCTTAAGGTCATAAAATCGGCATCAAAAGAGATAACGGTTGGGGTTGGTCACATCGAGAGGTTCAATCCGATAGTCGGCGAGATGAGGAGGATCGCCACAAGCCCGACCTACGTGGAGATCAAGAGGCACAACCCTACGTCGAACCGCATTACTGACGCCTCGGTGGTCGAGGACCTCATGATCCACGACATAGATATAGTATTCAACGTCATCTTCAAGGGCGAAAGTGATCATAATTACAAGCTCTACAGCGCCGGAAACGGGAACGTCTGCGAGGCCCTGATATCCTTCGACCGATCGGTGGTAGCCCTCTCCGCCAGCAGGCTTTCCTCCAAGAAGTTCAGGACCTTTTATGCCGAGTCCGATGACCTCACCACCGAGGGGGACTTCATGGCTCAAGAGGTGTACATCTACAAGAAGCCAGATAAATACGGCCTGGAGGATGAGAGGTACACCCAGGAGAACATCATTGAGAAGGTCCTGGTCAATAAGGTAGAGCCTCTAAAGGTGGAGCTCAAGACCTTCGTGGATTGCGTAAGCTCAGGCAAGGAATTTCCTGTGACCCCGGAGGAAGGAGTGAAGAACCTCAGGGTCTGCGAGGAGATAAAGAAAGGGCTGAGATAAATGATCTCCTTTAAGGCGCACGAGACTGCAGTGATGGAGACCAATGATATCGGAGAAGGCACCAGGATCTGGCACTTCGCCCACGTCAGAGATGGCGCAAAGATTGGCAAGGGCTGCAACATAGGCAAAAGCGTCTACGTGGATACCGGGGCCGTGATCGGGGACAACGTCAAGGTCCAGAATTTTGTCTCAATCTACAAAGGCGTCGTCATTGAGGATGATGTATTCATAGGGCCCTCGGTCACCTTCACCAACGATCTCCATCCCAGGGCCTTCATCTGGGAGAAGGAGCAGGCGGCTCCCACCCACGTGGGAAAAGGCGCCAGCATCGGCGCCAACTCCACCATAATCTGCGGGAACGATATCGGAGATTATGCCATGGTGGGCGCAGGGAGCGTGGTGACCAGGGATATCCCCCCCTTTGCCCTAGCCTACGGAAGCCCGGCAGAGATCAAGGGATGGGTCTGCTACTGCGGAAAGAGGCTGGAGGAGATCCTGGATAAGTCTGGAGGCAGGACAAGATACAAGTGCAGCAGCTGTGGAAAGGCCGTAGAGGTGGTTGACGAGTGGACGAAAAAATAGCCGTAGTAGGCCTGGGAAATGCAGGTCTTCCTCTGGCTGCAGTGATCGCCGACAGTGGCATCGAAGTCACAGGCGTTGACATCAATAGTGAAAGGTGTGACCTCATAAACAGAGGGATAAATCCCTTAAAAGAGGAGCCAGGGCTGGATGAGCTCATAGGCAAGTACGGAGGCCGCAGCTTTAAGGCCACCGCAGACATAAAGAATGCAAGCTCCTGTAACACTTTCATAGTCATAGTTCCCTTATTCATAGATCGCGATTATAATCCCGACTTCATGATCCTTGAGAGCGCCATCAAAGGCATAGGCTCGGTGCTCAAACCCGGAGACTTGGTGGTTTTGGAGACGACCGTCCCTCCAGGGACCACCGACAATCTGGCTAGAGCCTGGCTCGAGGAAACCAGCGGCATGGAGGCCAGCCAGTTCAGCCTTGCTTACTCCCCTGAGAGGATCATGACCGGATACAGCATCTCCAGGTTCAGGGAGTTTCCCAAGATCGTGGGAGGCACCGATGAGGAGAGTGGAAAGAAGGCCTTTGCAGTCTACAGCAGGTTTGTAAAAAGCCTGAATATGGTATCCTCGGCCAGGGTCGCCGAGTTCATCAAGGTCGTTGAAGGCTGTTACAGGGATGCCAACATCGCCCTGGCCAATGAGCTCTTCAAGATATCCGACAACCTTGGGATAGATTTTTACGAGGCCCGGGAGTATGCCAACCACCAGTACTGTCACATCCACCTGCCCTCCACAGGCGTCGGAGGACACTGCATACCGGTCTATCCCTGGTTCCTCATAAAGGAGATGGAAAGGAGGGAGAAGTTCGACGATGCCAGGCTTCTCAGAACCTCAAGGGAGCTCAACGATGAGATGATAGAGTTCTGTGCAGAGAAAATCATGCTCAATTGCCTCAAGATTGACAAGCCACTCAAGGACATCGCCATCTGCATCTCCGGATTGTCCTATAGGAGGGGTGTCAAGGAGATCCACCACAGCAGAAATCTGGCTCTTGCCAGGCTCCTGGTGGAGAAAGGCCTGAAGGTCTATGCATGGGATGAGCTTTTGGGGAAGACCGGAGTGGAGAATCTGGGCTTGAGATATCTTGAGCCTGAAAAAGCCGATCTGGCCTTCGATACTTCTGGACTTAAGTTTGGAAGCTCCAGCAAATTCGCTGGCAAGGAAAAGATGAGCAAGACAAGCGAAGGCCCTGTATGCAGGTGCTGAACATGGCCAAGATCGCCTCCATCGTCGGCGCAAGACCTAACTTCGTCAAGCTGGCACCCTTTTCAAGGGAGCTAAGAAAGACGCTCCATGAGGTCATAATCCACACTGGCCAGCACTACAACTACGAGATGGATAAGGTCTTCTTCGACGAGATGGGCATACCTAAACCAGATTACCACCTGAATGCGGGCTCGGGAACTCACGGTCGCCAGACTGGAGAAATGCTGGCCAGAATTGAAGACGTTCTGGTCAAGGAGGAGCCCGATGCCGTGGTGGTCTTCGGCGATACCAACACCACCTTGGCAGGGGCCCTGGCCGCATCCAAGCTGCATATACCCATAGCCCACGTGGAGGCGGGCCTCAGGTCCTTCGATAGAAGGATGCCCGAGGAGATCAACCGCGTCTTGGTGGACCACTGCTCTGACATGCTCTTCTGTCCAACGGAAACGGCTGTGGAGAACCTGAGGAAGGAAGGGGTAACCAAAGGCGTGAGCCTTACCGGTGATGTCATGGTGGATGCTCTGAGGATGTGCTTGGAGATCGCCGAGAAGGATTCCAAGGTCATGGAGGATCTAGGACTCAGGCCTAAGGATTACTGCTTGGCAACGGTCCATAGGGCATCCAATACCGATGATATTTCGTGCCTCAAAGACATAGTCGAGGCCTTCCAGGACCTAGGAGACGTGGTCTTTCCCTGCCATCCGAGGGCTGAGAAATACCTGAGGCAGTACGGCCTTTACGATGGGTTGAAGGCCCGGGTCAGGATAGTGAAGCCGGTGGGATACCTGGACATGCTTATGCTTGAGAAGAACGCTAGGAAGGTTTTAACTGACTCGGGCGGCGTTCAGAAGGAGGCCTACATCATGGGAGTGCCCTGCATCACCATGAGGGATACTACCGAGTGGGTGGAGACGGTGCAAGATGGATGGAATGCCCTGGTGGGGCCTGAGAGGATTGCTATAACCGAGAAAGTCAGGAACTTCAATCCCAAGAGCAAGCAGAGGGAGGTCTTTGGCTCGGGAGATGCAAGCCAAAAAATTACTGAAAAGATTAAGGAATGGCTAAAATAAATGCCATCTCCTTGTACGTTTTCCTCCTTAGTCATTCTAGGAATCGTGCAAAATGAGATGATTCAACAATCACGTTTATCAGTGCTTTCTCAACTCGGGAATATCTATCAAATACTTTGGTCTCAAACTCATAAAACGAAGTAAATGAGTATCCTCTAACGAGCCATCTTATCCCTGGCCCATCCCCATCTTAGGATAAATATCTTCTATACGCAAAGATAGATAAGTATTATCACGGAGATCTCCACTATCCATGCTGGTGGCCTGAGTTGAGAATTGCCGTGGACATCGATGGCGTACTGGCTGATCAGATAGGATCTGCCCTTCAGAGGATCGAGAAGGAATACGGGCAGAGATATCATAGATCCGAGGTCACCCGTGCCCACTGGACCTTCGACGGGAGGGACATATGGACTGAGATCTCCAGGCTGCTCAAGGATCCCGAGTACGTCATGGCCATCCCTGTGATAGAGGGATCTCAGGCTGCAGTGCAGAAGCTTGCCGGAAGGGATGTGCACGTGGCCACCGCCAGGCGTCCCGAGACCGAGAAGTCTACAAAACAATGGCTTAGCAGGCATTTTCCAGATCTTAAGGAGTACCACCATGCCAGGACAGGCGCCAAGCACGCCGTGCTGTCAGACCTGCTGATAGACGACTTCGACCTGAATATCGTGGGGTTCGTCGAGAGCAGTCCCCACCGACGAGGGGTACTATTTCAGCAGCCCTGGAGCATTAACGATACGGGAATCGAGAATTACTCAGATCAGGTATATTTCTGCAAGGACTGGCCAAGCGTGCTTAAGGTAATAGATGAAATTGAGGCTATTTAGGTGAAATATCCTATAGCCATGTTTTACCACTATCTTCATTTCTTCCAAGCCCGCTAACAGCAAAGGAATTTAAGGCTACTGATATGATTTTAAACGATAAAACGGGATTTATCATGGGGATTTAGGTCAAATATCCCTTCGAAAAGATCGTTAATTACGATAGGCCTTTTAATAGAAAATGTAATCATAAATGGACTAAGATAGTTTTATATCTGTTGGTATGGGCCAAGTTTAATGGGTTTACAGGCCTTAAAGAATAAATATAGATCTATCATACGGGATAAGAACTCATTAGCTGGTATAGGCCTGAAAACATCGATAATAGAATAAGGCGATTCAAAATGGCAGACAAAGCTGCTCCGTCCCCTGAGATATACAATCCACCCAGGGATCTGGTAGAGAACTCCAACGTCATGCAGTGGATGAGAAAGAAGGGCTTCTCCTCTGAGAAGGAGATGCGGGCCTGGACTGCTCAGAACTACGTCCAGTTCTGGGACGAGATGGCCAGGACCTACACCAACTGGTTCGAACCCTACAAGCAGGTCCTCGACGAATCCGGTAAACCCTACTATAAGTGGTTCGTTGGAGGCAGGTGCAATGTGGCCTACAACGCCGTGGATAGGCACGCCCACTCCTGGAGGATGAATAAAATCGCTTATTACTTCATCGGCGAGCCGGTGGGAGATGTCAGAGCCATCACTTACGGGGAGCTGGAGCACGAGGTCAACAAATTCGCTAACGCCCTGAAATCCATGGGCGTCAAGAAGGGCGATAGGGTTGGCATGTATCTTCCCATGATCCCCGAGCTATCCATAGCAATGCTTGCCTGCGCCAAGATCGGCGCCATTCACGTAGTTATCTTTTCAGGGTTCTCTGCAGGGGCGGCAAGGGAGAGGCTTCAGGACTCGGAGCCCGTGGTCCTCGTCACCTGCGACGGGTCCTTCCGTAGGGGCAAGCCCATCATGACCAAGCCCCAGGCAGATGATGCCTTGGAAGGCCTCCCCAGCATCAAGAAGGTCATCGTGGTAAAGAGGAACGGCCAAAATGTGCCCATGAAGGAGGGCAGAGATGTCTGGTGGAACGATTTTGTGGCGGGCCAGCCTATTCAGTGCACCACCCTTCCCCTAGATCCCGAAGATCCCCTATTCATCCTCTACACTGCCGGAGCAGGCGGCAAACCTAGAGGCATCCTCCACACCCATGGAGGATTCTGCGTGGAGCCCGCCTTCACCATGGCCTGGGTCTTCGATATCAAGGATACCGATGTCTACTGGTGCACCGCTGACATCGGATGGATCACTGGCCACAGCTACATAGCCTACGGGCCCTTGTGCAGCGGCGCTACTAGCATCATGTACGAGGGATCTCCCGACTACCCTGACTTCGGCAGGTGGTTCGAGATCATAGAGCAGTACGGAGTCTCGGTCATTTACACGGCTCCGACCGCCATAAGGATGTTCATGAACGAGGGACCCTCCTGGCCCCAGAAGTTCGACCTCTCTACCGTCCGCCTCATGGGCTCCGTGGGCGAAGCCATGAACCCCGACGCCTTCGTCTGGTGGCGCAGATATGTGGGCAACGGCTTTGCACCCATCATGGACACCTGGTTCCAGAGCGAGACCGGCTGCCACGTCATAGCTCCTCTGCCCATAACGCCCCTGAAGCCCGGCTCCCCAGCATTCGGCCTGCCTGGCTACAATATCGAGGTCCTTGATGATGAAGGCAAGACCGTGACTCCCGGGGCCCCCGGAAACATAGTCCTCACAACGCCTTGGCCCTCCATGCTCAGGCAGGTCTACAAGGATCCCAAGGCCTACCTAGAGACATACTGGTCTGCATTCCCCGGCAAGTACCTCTCAGGTGACAAGGCCAGAGTCGATGCCCAGGACTATATATGGGCTCTCGGCCGTGCCGACGATGTCCTGAAGGTGGCAGGCCACAGGATCTCCAATGCCGAGGTCGAGGCTACCGCAGAGAAGCACCCGGCGGTGGCCCAGGCGGCGGTCATTGGCAAGCCGGACAAGGTCAAGGGAGAGAACATAGTGGTCTTCGCCGTGCTTAAGCAAGGTACATCCGGCGACGAGAAGATGGTAAAGGACCTGAAGAACTTCATCAGGACCACCCTTGGGCCCATAGCCATACCCTCTGAGGTCATCTTCATCTCTGAGGTACCCAAGACCAAGGCCGGAAAACCTGCCAGGGCTGCCATCAAGGCCAAGGCATTGGGTCAGCCCCTTGGAGATACATCTTCGGTGGCCAACCCAGCAGCCATTGAGAAGATACCGCTCATAACCAAGTGAGCGGCTTCCATTCTTTTTCTTTAAATGAAAATTAACTGCATCCGCAATCTTTGTCCTCATGGCTATGGCCGCAGCCATCATGGCCGCAGGAGCTGTGGTCATGGTCGCAGGGGCTGTGGTCATGACCACAGGTATCTATATTGCCGCATCCAGCGCAGCCTTCAGGCTCATCGAGAGGCCCACGGACAATGAATCCTGTCCCACGCTCATCATTAACATAATCCACAATTGTCTCCCTCAAGAGCTCTGCATCCTGGGGACTCATATGGATTCCGACCCCATTGCTATTGTAGATCGAATCGTCCTTCTCGGGGGCGCCCAAAGCCAGCACATAATCAGCTTCTCTCCCGTATATGGCCGCGGGGAACATCCGTATAACCATGCCTGGGGACTGGCTCTTCTTTATCATCTCTGCGGCGGCGTCTGTGACCTCTATCATCGTGAAATCCTCCAAAGAATAATCTCCCTAAACTGGTATTTAAAAGATCTCGTGAAGATTTATTAAGCCAGTAGATTATGGGTTTGGTCAATGCTGTGGATAAAGACGCTGTTTCCCCTGCTGGCGGCATTGTCCGGCCTCCTTTTCGCCTACAGCTATTTTGTCACGGAGTCTCATTCTATGACCTTCATCTCATTGATGGCCTTAGCGGTATCAATCATGGCAACCCTGGCCGGTCTCAACTTGAATCCTCCGAGCGCCGAAGGTGATATGGAGGCTATCAGGAGGGCCTTTAAAAAGGAGATGAAGTCGATTGAGAAGGATATGGTTGCCGAAGCCGAAAGTAAGCACCATGTCTCGGATACAGCGAGTGATAGATCCAAGAGGATTCAAAGGTAGTTATTATTATGGGCGTAGATCTTGGAGATCTTGTTAACAAGAGAAAGATAGAGTTGATAGGTCTTTCAGGCAAGTGGATAGCCGTAGATGCCTTTAACACCCTTTACCAGTTCCTGAGCATCATAAGACAGAGGGATGGGACCCCCCTCATGGATAGGTCAGGTAGAATAACCTCCCACCTATCAGGTCTCCTCTACAGGACCATCAATCTGGCGGAGGCAGGGGTAAAAATCGCCTTTGTCTTCGATGGCGATCCACCTCACCTCAAATCCGAAACCTTGAAAGAGAGATCCAAGGTCAGGGCCAAAGCCGAGGCTGCTTGGGAGGAAGCAAAAGAGAAGGGCGAGGACGGCTTCAAGTACGCCCAATCTTCATCCAGGCTAAATCGAGAGATCCTGGACGACTCCATGCGCTTAATTATCGCCATGGGTCTTCCGGTGATCCAGGCGCCCTCAGAGGGAGAGGCCCAGGCAGCCTACATGGCCTCTAAAGGCGATGTCTTTGCCATAGGAAGCCAGGATTATGATGCCCTCCTCTTCGGCGCTCCAAGAGTAGTCAGAAACCTCGCCATCACCGGCAAGAGAAAAATTCCCAGGAAGAATGCTTACGTAGAGGCGGAGCCTGAGATGATCATACTTGATGATGAGCTCTCAAAGATGGGAATAACCAGGGAGCAGCTCGTGGATATAGGGATCATGTGTGGAACGGACTTCAATCCCGGCCTCCCAAGAGTCGGCCCAAAGACCGCTTTTAAGCTCATTAAGGAGCATGGGGATCTTGAATCGGTATTGAAAGATTTAGGCGTTAAAATAGAGAACTACCAGGAGATTAGAGATATCTTCCTTCAACCTAAGGCTATGGATGATTATTCCATCAAAATGAGCAAGCCCAATGTCGATGAGATCATCGCTTTCCTCACCCAGGAAAGGGACTTCGATCGGGAGAGGGTGGAGAAGGCTGCGAGGAAGATAGAGGAGGTGTACAGGCGTGGCCAGAGAACCCTCGACCAGTGGTTCTAGCAGTTCTATTTCTGCTAGTACTGGCTTTACATCCAGCGTTCAATTGGACATGGACGGCATAATTGAGATCATCCGCAGTAGCGGAGCCAAGATCGTAGGCCTCCAGGCCCCCGAGGGACTCAAAAGAGCTCTCCCAAATATGGCAAGGGAGATCTCTGATAAGATTGGAGCTGAGGTTATAATATCGGGAGATCCCTGCTATGGCGCCTGTGATATCGACCTAGATCTTGGAAAGGAGGTAGACCTAGTCATCCACCTAGGCCACGCGGAGCTCGGAGAGGGACCTGATAAGTTCATCTACTTCGAGGCCAGCATGCCTGGAGATCTCAAAGACGCCGTAGGGAATTCCATCCCTTTGCTCAAAGGCAGAAGGATTGGAATTGCCACCACAGTTCAGCACGTACATAAGCTCAAGGAGGCCCTTAAAGTTCTACAGGACCACGATATTCAGGGCGTTATCGGTCCTGCCTGTGGAAGGGCGAGGTACCCTGGACAGGTCCTGGGGTGCTTTTTTGGCACCGTAAAAGGCCTTGATGTTGAGGAGTACCTATTCCTGGGAACTGGACGCTTCCATCCATTGGGGATTGCCTTATCCACCGGAAAAAGAGTAGTGGCCTCCGATCCTGTCACCGGCGAGGTTGCAGAGATCGACCCTGACCCGATGCTCAGGCGTAGATGGGGGGCTATAGCCAGGGCCATGGACTCCAAGAAGATTGCAGTCATCGTATCCAAGAAGCCCGGTCAGAGGCGCTGGGAGACCGCCAGAAAGGTTATTGATCTCGGTAAGGCCAAAGGCCGCGATATGATGCTGGTATATCTGGATAATATAGAGCCAGATAGGCTCCTCAATCTGGGAGTAGATGCCGCGGTCTCCACAGCGTGCCCTAGAATTGCCCTTGATGATACCGCAAAGTACAGCGTTCCAGTCCTTACACCCCAGGAGTTTGAGATCGTTATTGGCTACAGAAGAGGGGAAGATTATGAGCCTGATGAATGCCTTTGATTCTGATTTGGATGATCCTATGGTACCCGGACCTTAAAATTTTAAGAAAAATAAAGACTGAGCTCAAAGGGTTGAAGCAAATCTTGTGGTAGCCTGGACCTCCAGATTAGGCTCCTGGCTGTATCTTCTAGCAACCAGATCTCCAGATCTGCCTTGACATTTTTCAGCGTCTCGCTTCTGGTCAGCGAATTCTGGAAGGCATCTATATCATTGCGCAGGAAGTAAAGGGTTTATGCCAGATCCTACCAATATTGGCACCTGAACGGGTCAGGCCAGATTGGCATGCCGCCGATAGAACAGCGTAATTTATTAAAATCTCAAATGATTAAAAAAACTGGAAATAAAATCTTTTGATTCT
>DAXJ01000100.1 GCA_002506335.1 Methanosaeta sp. UBA114 | reverse complement strand
AATGGTTCACCTATTTCTCTGTAGAAACTGACGCAACTCTCCCCCCTCAGAAAGGATGACCTGTCATAGGTACCGATGTAGGCCTGGAAAGCTTTGCTACCCGCTCCAACGGAGAGGTGATCGAAAATTCGAGGTACTCCAGGTCCGACGAAAAGGAGCTTGCGAGGTTTCAGAGGAAGCTTTCCGAGGCACCCAAAGGAACTTCTCAAAGAAAGAAATCTCTAAATATCGTTGAAAGGATCCCTGCGAGGATTGCTAACCGCAGATCTGACTTCATCAGCAAAGCTAGCCGTGAACTTGTAGACCGTTTTGGCATAGTAGCCTCTGAAGACCTGAACATCAGGTACATGCTTAAAAACCATGGCCTGGCAAAACACATCTCAGACGTTGCCTGGGGGACGCTGGTAACTGCAACCGAGAGCAAAGCAGGATGCTCTGGCTCTGAGGTTGCATTGGTAGATCCGGGGAAAACCTCTCAGATGTGCTCCAGGTGTGGCCTAATAGTTAAGAAAGAGCTGTTGGAGAGAGCCCATAATTGCCCTGAATGTAGGGCTATCCATGGACAGGGATCTCAACATAGCCATGAACGTTCTGAGATTGGGAATGCAATCTCTTCATGAAATCGATGGAATCCCTGCACTTTAAGGTGGGAAGCATTCAGACGCCACAATGTGGAATAGGACGATCTCTCTCAGAGAGTCTTAAGCCTTCCAGCCCTGGAAGGCCTAATACAGTTCCTCAATATTAACCACGAAGACAAACCTGTGTAGCTCATGATTGTATCGGTAACTTAACCCGCAAATGTTGCCCCAACATAAGCGTTTATTGAGGAGATAACTTAAAAGCCTTAGATAGAACACCGTGGGATAGATAATTGAACGGCTGGTAGCCGAGCAGCTCCCTTGTTCGTTCGGTGGCATTTTTTACGAGGTTTATGTATCGTGTCATGAACAAGATGACATGGTACACCGCAGCCCCAGGAATTAGAATTATCTCCCTATCTGCTCTGTCTGCTTTATCTTCTATGGCCATCAAAAGGCTCCTGGGGCGGAAGGTCCCTTAACCTTCCGGGCTTAGATTACTATGGTGACTCTTGAGCAGGTAAAACATATGGAAGTTTTACTGATGCTGCTGAACTTCCATATTTGCCATCTTAAAGGATCAGTTTGCATTTATATTATCCTCCCAGATGCCAAAAGCATTATCTTCAGTGTCCTCAAAGACGGCAAAGTACCCCATGCCGGGAACAGCAGTCTTAGGTACCAGGACCTTTCCTCCCAGGTGCTCTACCCTGGCGGTGTATTTATCAGTCGAAGTTACATCAATGTAATTGACGGTCGTCTGCTGGGGGTGCTCCCTTCTGATAAGACCACCGGATATCGTCCCATCGGGGCCTGTTTTTATAAGGAAATAATCCCTTCTTCTGGCCAATGGGAGCTCCTCTATCTTCCAACCAAAGAGCTGGGAGTAGAACATCCTTGCCCTGTCAAGGTTTTCTGCGGGAATCTCGACCCAGTTTACTTTAGGCATATTATCCTTCCCTTCGATAGGCTCTGCTGTGCGTAAATGAAGTTTCCGATCCTTCCCATAAGATGGACGAGCGCAGGGCTAACCGACATTTGCGAACTCTTGCTAACGTTTGGCAATTCTATCGATGCTTGTTAGTTATTGCCTACACGTATCAGCCCTTGCTAGCTCTTACCCGCGATAGAACCGCAGATTCGAGAATAGCCATATCTCATCCCCTCTGCTTACTATGCTACCCCTTGTTTACCTTTAATATGAGTTATCACTTCACCTTATTAAAATTTTCCCTATTTATGATTTACATCCATTACTTCAAATTAGATACGATGATATGTATATCTTGCAATCGGAGCTCTAAGCATCCAAAGCGCTTTGTTTCCCAGTATAATTATATAACACTTAGATCTTGGTATAATCCTAGCGCGAAAATCTTCTGCCTTCTTTAATCTTAATTATCTTAAACCTCATCTTACGTTTTTCTTTCCTTGGAAGGGGGCTATGATAAAGATGGTAAAGAACATCCATAGTAAGAATTTATGGTAAATACTTGCCGTGAGCACCTATTGAGGATGCCCATTGAGAATCTATATATACTTACCACTGTGACTTTAATGGGAGGTTAACTTCATGGTGGATCGAGTCAAGGTTGGGGATAGGGTCAGTGATTTCTCCCTCAAGGATCAGGAGGGTGAGTATTTTCAATTGTCGAAATGCAAGGGACAAAAGGTTCTGCTATCTTTCCATCCCCTGGCATGGACCCCAGTATGCGCCGATCAGATGAAATCCCTGGAGGCTAACAAGAGCACCCTGGATGCGTTGAATACCATAGCTGTAGGAATTAGCGTCGACTCAGTTCCATGTAAGAAGGCCTGGGCCAGCAATCTGGGTCTGGTGAACACCCGAATTTTAGCTGACTTCTGGCCACACGGCGGCATATCCCAGCTCTACGGCATCTTCAGGGATAAGGATGGGTTCTCGGAGAGGGCTAATATCTTGGTAGACGAAGGAGGCAGCATAAGCTTTGTTAAGGTTTACGAGGTAAGGACGCTCCCGGACATTCATGAGGTAATAGATTTCCTGAGAGCATCTTAGCGCCCCCTGGATCATCCTTGAGCTTCTTGGCTTCTCTTAGTGCCAGTTGCCTCGTTCATCGATTCAGCTGGCTTATTTCTCCGAAGCCGGGTATGTCGTAAATTTTATAAGGCTTATGCTAAATTAACTATTGGACCGATCCGAAGGTTCAGGGCCATTGGATGCCAGAAGATATCGTCTGCCGAGTGTCGGTGGGCCTGGAAATCCAAATATAGATGAGGATGCATTTGATAATAGCCTTTTAAAATTCGAATAAGTGCTTAATGCATTCAGCGAAGTTGAGATGGACATCATAGCAAAAGACCCTGGGCGTAAGACTTACAACAGCCCTAATGTAAACGTATCATATTAGGATATGTGGGTGGAACCGGTTGGATTGTAATATACTCCCTGTCATGAGAAAGGTAGAAGGAGACCAGGGAAAGGAGTGGGTTACTCGTATTGAGATCGAGCAGCACCAAGAGGTTAATCCCAAGTGGAGAGGAGATTGGAGAGTAGACGACCCCTTAAAGAGATTAACGGATCTAGCAAAAATAATGAAAAGCCCAAAGGGTTTGGGTATAGAAGACACAAATTTGATTAATATATCTTAAGTTAACCGAACCAGCACGCCTGTTGGATAAATTTATGAAGGGTCTAACAAGTATAGACTAATTAGTATTATCTTCGTGGTCGGATGATCACCGTCGAGTTTATCCCGGAAGATTCTCAAAGCCCACTCGAAGTATTCCCTGGCACCTTTAAGATCCGCCCGTAGATATTTTATATGCACGGGTCTCCATCTTTCAAATACATAAAAGGTGGAGGTTCTCAGCTCTGGATCACTTCTCTGTGCACTATAATCTTTCATGCCAAGATATCTCGTAAAGGCACTGAGTCTACGTCTTCCAGCAGCTTCGCCCCAGGTGGCGGAGCTAAGACGCATCCCTGGCCACGCCCCTGTCCTGGCTCATATTCGTACCCCAGTCTACTGTTATCAACCTTGTGCCTGTCCTCGGCCGCCTTCTCCTTCTGATGGCCTGGATCAATCCTCACCAGCCAGGCATCCTCAGCCCCATCTCCATAGGAGTTGGTGATCCCGGCCACAACACATCCATCGCCATCTGCAACGACCGATGTAGCGGTGTCATCTCCTGCACCTCCAAAGGTCGTCTCCCACTCCATCTCACTAGAAGCGCTCACTTTAGCAGCCCAGCCATCCCTTCCCGTCGAATCCTTCCGGCCAGCCAGGACGAAGCCTCCATCCTCTGATCTTTGAATGGATATACCCACCGTACCGTCCTCAAAGGTCTTCTCCCATACCTTGCTGCCGTTTCCATCGATCTTCAATATCAGGGCCCTCTTGTTTCTGGTAGCCTCGGTCCTTCCAACGACCACAAAACCACCGCCCTTCTGGTCATCAGCCTCCACAACCTGAAAGCCTGTATCGTCCTTGGGGCCGCCATAAGTCTTGTTCCAAAGTTCTCTACCAGATGAATCGGTCCTGATGAGCCACAGGTCATCGCCGCTGGAGCCAAATGAGGCCGTCCGTCCAGTCACAGCAAAGCCTCCATCAGTGGTCTGCACCACTGACATGCCCACATCATCCCTGATTCCGCCGAAGGTCTTTTGCCATTCAGTCCTGCCCATGCAGTCGGTCTTTATGAGCCATAGATCTTTACCTCCGGCCCCATAGGACCTGGTGTAGCCGGTCATTATATATCCGCCATCCACGGTCTGGCAGACGGACCAGCCTCCATCCCCGGATGAGGAGACAAAGCCTCCAAAGATCCTGTCCCACTCCTTCTTGCCAGAAGGATCAACCTTCAAGAGCCATAGGCGCTCTCCACCCAAAGCATAGGATTCCGTAGCGCCGGTGACTACATAGCCTCCGTCCCTGGTATGGTTGATGCAGTAGCCAACCTCCTCATTAGATCCGCCGTAGATCCTGTCCCACTGCTCTTCGCCATATGGCCCAGTCTTTATCATCCACAAATCGCCACCCTCGCCCATGGAACAGGTGTAGCCGGCCAAAATGTAGCCGCCATCAACTGCTTTCTGGAGAGACCAGGCGCCGTCACCGTAGCTGCCCCCATAGGTCTTACTCCAATCAACACCGAATGATCCATCCGAGTCTCCTGAGGCTACTGCCCATGATGCCTCTGTGATCCATGGTGCCAGAAAGATGAATGCGGTCAGGATGGGCACCCTAATAGAAAATGCAAAGGTGGACATGCCTGCTTGGATCATCTATCCGAGAACTTGACCGTCTTATCCACGTTGAAGCCGCCGGAGAGGTAAGTATGAGACTTTATCTTCGCCTTGCCTATGCCACCTTTATTGGCATCCATGCTCCAGAAGCCGTTGAAAGAGCCCTTGGCTTCAGCTCCAATGGAATTTGGG
This sequence comes from Methanosaeta sp. UBA114, assembly GCA_002506335.1. Classification (GTDB taxonomy): domain Archaea; phylum Halobacteriota; class Methanosarcinia; order Methanotrichales; family Methanotrichaceae; genus UBA114. The sequence continues at coordinate 6,683 of DAXJ01000100.1, read as the reverse complement.
GAAACTGATGCGCCATCTGAGATGGTTTCCATCCCTCCGGCGCCTGCAGTGCTAATAGAGGATGGAGATGAGCTTAATGCTGGAGAGCTGACCGAAGAACCCAAAGCCGAGGAGTTTAAAGATGACTGATTTAGGGCAGTCCTATTCATGGAGGCCCTATTATCCAAGGTTCCATTGATAGACGTGCCATTGGCTATAGGTCCATTAGTGAAATTGCCATTTACCAGAGTTCCTATTGGTGAAGAGGCATTGGATAATACTACGCTGTTTTGAGATTGAGATAGGTTATTGAAGTTCCCTTGTCTTACGCTCAAGGCTAGATTGGTGTTATTACTATTACCTTCCATATTATCATCCTGTGATATCAGGCTCTTAGCAGGATGAACATCTTTGAGGGCGTTTGCCAGCTTACTCTCAAAGCTACCAGAATCAGGGATCGATATCTGATGAAGATCCTTTGCTAGATCCATATTTTTTATAGAGCCTGCTCCCGAGGCCGCCACAGATAAGCCTACTATCAAAGCTAAAACTGCCACAACTCCCTTCATTATCCCACCTTCATTGCCATTTCATCTTATCCTAACTGTTTCGATTTGAACTTTTCCGCTCCGAGGTAAAAGGTGGCTTTCCAGCAGAACGGGACCTCTTCCGCGAGGCAGAAGGAGCCTCCTGCAGTAGCCTTTATCTCAAATCAGAACAATATCACCTGCGTGTACCTGGATTACTTTCCCTATGAATCACTGAGGCTTCACCAGGACAAGATGCTAGGGGCGGTCTACGATGCCGTGAGAAACGGTGAGAACAGCATCCTCATGGTGGATGCTCCGACAGGCACCGGCAAGACCAGCTGCATATCCGCAGCCTTGGCTGCAGCCCCAGGAAAGGTGATCGTGGCTGTGAGGACCGTCTCTCAAATTGGCATCTACACTGATGAGATAAGCAAGATCTGGTCTAAGACCAGGCACCGGCCTGAGGTCTCCTATATGGTGGGAAAGCAGAAGGTCTGCCCTATTGGATGCGAGTTCAAGGGCGAGAGTGTCTATGCAGGGTGCTCAAGGCTGAGGGAGTGGACTAAAAGCTATGTCGAATCCAGGCTTCGGCTCATCAAAGGTCGCGGAGATGTCTACGATCCATCCCAGGATACCATACCTGAAGAGGAGCCAGGCTACCGGACCTTTTGCCCTTACTACCTCAGGAGCCGGGAAGCCTTTGAGCTCAACGGCAAGGTCTACTTCAGAAGGTCCAACGCGGCCCTGCAGGTCGTAGAAGGCTTAAAAAAAGAGGTTACGCCGCCCGATAAACTCTCTGACGCCTGCGAAGGCCTCTGCCCCTATGAGATCATGAGCCTATATGCCAAGAGCAGCGATATAGTGGTGGTGAACTACTCCCACCTCTTCTCCCCCGACTTCCAAGGGATCATATTCCAGTGGCTAGAGCTGGAACCGGAGAACCTTACCCTGATAGTGGATGAGGCCCATAACCTGGGGGATGCTGTTAGATCCATGAACTCCAGGCTCCTGACCGTAAGGAACGTAGAGCTGGCGGAAAAAGAGGTCGATAAATTCGAGGGGACCTTAGGTCAGGCCAGGCTAGACGAGTCCAGGGAGGGGTCCTCCTGGAGAAGAGAGGGCATAAAGGTCATCAGGACTCTATTACCCAGGCTAGAAAAGTTCATCCTAAGCCGCCAGTCCAGGATGCAGGAAGGCGAAGCTATTCTTGATTCGGACATCTTCAGGACCTTCCTTTACGAGGGCATAGATAACATAGATGATGCCCTGTCCTACTTCTCAGACGTGGCTGTGACCGTGGCCGAGCTAAACCTTGCCGAAGGAGAGAAGGAGAACCTTCAGGGAGATCTGGAGCCGAACCTCGCTCAGGTCCTCCTCTTCCTGAGGGACGTGGAGCAGGCACAAGGAGATGACTCCTACCTAGAAAAGATCACAGTTACAGGAAGCGCCGATAGAAAGTGGGCAAGCCTGGAGGTCAACAAGATCGATCCTGCGCCGGTGATAAGGAAGATCACTGACAACATCAACGCTACTGTGATGCTTAGCGGAACCTTCTCGCCCCTGGATGCTTATGAGCTCTACTTCCTGGGAGAAGAAAGCAGGGCCGTAAAGATTAGTCTTCCCAATCCTTTCCCCAAAGAAAACAGGCTTTTAATTGTCTCCAACAAGGCCACAACCCAGCTAGGTTCGAGGGATGACTCCGACAACAGGCAGGAGATTTCCAGCTACATAAAATCCCTGATAGAAGGAGTCCCGGGAAACGTGGCCACCTTCTTCACCTCCTACTCCATGATGAACAGCTACATGGAGCTCTGTAACTCCTCGGCAGAAAGTGTAGGTAAGATGCTCTTTATCGAGCCCAGGAACTCCGATGAGGTGCCCGACCTCCTGGGCAAGTTCTTTGCCCAGGGTACCAGGGGAGGTGGCGTCCTTCTAGGTGTCTGTGGAGGAAAGCTTGCCGAGGGCATAGATTACAAAGGCGAGGCCCTCCATGGCGTCGCAGTGATAGGCCTGCCGCTGGGCGTTTACGACGACATACAAAAGGAGATCATCGCCTATTTCACCAGAAAATACGGTCGCGAGAAGGGAAATCTCATAGCCTACATACTGCCCGCCATCAATCGCGGGCTCCAGGCTGCGGGCAGGGTGATCAGGGCTGAGTCCGAGCGTGGGGTCCTCCTCTTCTGCGATAGGAGATTTGGCCAGGGCGGCCTTGGGTCGGTCAGGGAATACCTACCCGAATGGGTGAGGGAAGAGCTTAGCATCGCAGACCCAGCCCAGTGCAAGGAGATGGTGCTGGCCAAAGAAGGAGAGTGGAATAGAGGGAATGTCTCTGCCAATTCCTTCCCGCCATATAACGATCATGTCTCGGCCAGAAGCTTGTCCAAGGCAAAGAAAGTAGGGTCCATGTCCCAGCCCAGAACGAGACGGGAGCTAAGCAGAGAGCTAACCAGTGGCCTGGAAGGAAAGAAGGCTTTTCAGCTTATAGAAACATTCAAAGATAAGGATAGGAGCCAGAGGAAGAAGGCAGCCGAGGGAATAGTAGGTCTAGGTAAGACCGCTGTGGATCCCTTGATTATGGCCCTGGGAGATAAAGCCAGCTACGTCAGAGCCATGGCTGCTTATGCTTTGGGTAACATAGGAGATAAAAGGGCTGTCGATCCCTTGAAACGGGCCCTTAAGGATAGGGACAGTAGCGTTAGAAAAGAGGCAGAAGAAGCTTTAGCGAAGCTTGATTAGGTATGATTGTATAATATGACCAACAACTGATAGAATCATACTTGGAATCAAGTCTAATCTATCTTGGTTACCTCCACCACTCTCAGAGGTATGGACCCCAGAGCCTTACCTATCATGGACTTGGCAATCCTTCCGGCATGCTCCTCGCTCTCGGCATTGAAGATTTTTATTTCAAAGAGCATTCCCACCAGGGCTGTACCTGCCACCAGGAGGACCCCATCCAGCTCCTCGCCGCACTCAGGGCAGGAGGATTCGCCCACCTCCACATCCACGTACTCCATCTTTTTTTGATTGAGCCTCTTTCCTGCTTCAGATATGGCGACACCTATAGCATCGTCAACGGTCTTGACATCTCTGACTAGCCAGGCGCCTTCCAGCAGGACATTAAAGTTTGGCATCTCATCTTAAGTTAGAGCACGTATCATATCAACTTTTTCTGTGGAGGGCTATATCCCTCTAAGGATCATCACGTCGACTTGGTTTTCATTTAACCTGCATTATCGATGCGATAATCATCCTGGAATGAGAGATAGCCGTTAGATTCCGCGCTTTACGGCGCTCTAAAGATCCTCATGCCACCGGCTTTATGTCTTAGAAGGATGGACAGAGCTTTCAAAGATATAGCAATAATCTTTGTTCAAGGAGACTATCTTATCACTTTTAAGGGGGACCACTCCCAGAGGGACATAATGATGCCCTATTCCATGAGGAGGCAATTCTTGCATCCACTTTATGCCCGAAAGAGCCCTTACAGGGATGAACCGGTAATCTCCAGTTCTGTAATTAAAGGGAGGGTCTGTTTTTGATTTCTGAAACTGGGTTATTACTCCATGCCCAGGTTAAACCAGTTCTTCTTGCCCTCTACCGAGGTATCGCCTTCTTTTATTATTACTGCGTTATCATCACATAGACCCAGCCCTCTGGCGAAGATGCCCTCTTTCTTCTGGCCCCACCGGGGCAGAGTAGGATTTTCAGTGCTGTCCATTCCCATGGATTCTGTAAATTTGGGTTGCTTCCTCTTCAGTATCATCTGATTGCGCTATGCTTCTATGGAATCCACCCACCACAGAGGGAAGGCCTGCCTGGCAAGGATATATGTATCGTCGATAGTATCCACTATATCGCCTACTTCAAGGCTCAAATGCCGGCTACCAGGGGGGCTGTAAAGGGAGACCATCGTCACATCCAGTTTTACCTCCTTATCTTTGCCCAAGGTCTCTACACTTCTAACGATTTGTGATATCTTGATCGATAAAGTTGAAGATTAGGCCGCAATTGGTGTGACCTATGATCAGAGTCGAGGGGCATGAATAAGTAGGTATATAATCCATGAAGGTTCGACCGTCTGTGAGCTCCCTACACTCACATAGTTTCATTCTATTCCCTTGCCAATGTGCCCAAAATTAGAACAAGATGGCTGTTCTGGAGGTATCATTGCCCGAGTGCTCGCCACCGTAATTTTTTCCTAATCCGTGAGGATACAGTTCTAATTTATGGGTAATGACTTATAAATAAGTTTTTAGACATTAGACCCCGCCGACTTAGAGGAGGTTAAACCCCGTTTAGAAGGGCCGTTCTGATATTATAAAACGTGCTGTAGATGAACAATCCCCTGATCATCTAATTTTTATAATTGTTCTGTCCTAAAATACATAATAGGCCGTAGAGATTAACCTCTCTATTGGTCTGATATCTTGATGAAACTCCTAGAGGACGGCTTCCAATGGGCGTTAGTTCGCGATAACAATGGCCCTCCTCTCGTATGGGTGAGGATTAAGAAGGTAGAGGTGCATATGCTCGCAAAAGATCGCCGATCGAGACTGACCAACTGAGGCAAGGGCAATTATGAAGATAGTATATAACAATATATATGAGGAGCCTTATATCTCAAATCCCGTGGAAAATCCAGGCAGGGTCCGCCTGACTGCAGGATATTTGAGAGATGAAGGATATCAGTTTGTAGAGCCAAAGGCTGCAGGCTTCCAGGATATAAGGAGCATCCATGGCATAGAGCACATAGAGAAGGTCATGGCTAGGGGGCTTTACGATACTGCCGCCTATGCTGCCGGGGGTGCCATAAAGGCCGCTGAATTAGCCATATCAGGAGAGCCGGCCTTCGCCCTGGTAAGGCCTCCAGGACACCACGCCTCTGCCAACCGATCGTGGGGCATGTGCTACTTCAACAACATGGCCATAGCCGTGGAACGGGTGAGGAAGAGGGCAGGCAAGGTGCTGATAATCGATATTGATCTACACTTCGGCGATGGTACAGTGAGCATCTTTCGAGGAGCCGGGGATATCACCATAGTGAATCCGGCATCTATAGATATCAACTGTGAATATCTTAAGATAGATAACAGAGGCTATGTAGGAGCGGTGAAGAAGGCTTTGGAGAGCACGATCTATAACTTGGTGGGCGTGTCTGCAGGCTTTGATAACTACATAGAGGATTGGGGAAGGCTTCTGACCAACGACGACTTCCGTAAAATCGGGCAGGCAATTAGAGACGCCTCAGAAAAGATCTGCGGGGGAAGGAGGTTTGCTGTTCTGGAGGGTGGCTACAGCCTGGATCTACGGTACAATATCAAAAGCTTTATCGAAGGCTTCGAGTAATAGCAATTGTAAATTTGAAAAAATGCAAACTATTGTATTTCTCGTAACATTAAATAACCGATAGATTAATTATAGTTTGGAAGAAGGAATCTTTTTATCCAATCGCTGGCATAGCCCATAGATTAAGATAATATACGCCCATACTCAGCAATGATATATCTCATGTGCGGCCACAATGGAACAACTGAAATCAGCAGTGTTTAATTCGATTGTCTGTAGTACTCTCTTCCCTTTTTTAGTTAGTCGGATCGTCTCTATTTTTGACTCTCGGCCATACAGGTGGCCGGATTCAATGGGCCATTTTAGGCCCTCATAGACCGCCCTTTTGCTCGGCCCGCTGGGCAGAGAGCAAAAACGCGCGTATATCTGTGAGGGGGTTGATCTGTGTTAATGCAGCATCGTCTTTTTCAAGGCTCCTACGGTGTGAGATAGGTTTCTGGGTTTTCATATCTTCTGTTAGGGATAGGTTTGTGACTATTGGCCCATTGGGTCCTTCTAGTCCTGGGTCCCTTTGCCCCTTTGGGTCCTCTGGTCCATCGGGTACTTTAGGCGGTCGGGTCATAATGCCCAAGATCTCTTTGCACTTAGGACAAGCAGCCTTTAGGATCATTTTGGAAGCCGCATCCTTTAAGGAGACGCCCATAAGCATTGCTTCAACTTCTAAAGCCTTGTAAGCATCCGGGCTCAAAGTCACTTTGGCCCTTGTGTCTTTGGGCATAAGGTCCCTTGTGCCCTTCGGCCATATAGCCTTTTGGCTATTGGGCCCTTGTACCCTTTGTACCTATAGCTGCTAGTGAATCAATCGAAGTCCATCTTTACGGA
>DAXJ01000035.1:6546-8639 GCA_002506335.1 Methanosaeta sp. UBA114 | reverse complement strand
ACATAGTTATTTCACGCAAAAAGTTTAAGTAGCTATGAGGCAGTAGGGAAAGCGGCGGGAGATTGTGAGGATTATAAGCGCTGGATATGGAAGCATTAGCATGTGCCATCATATCATCGCTCGAGCGCTGGCCTTACAATTAGTACTGCTAAAAGGTAAAGGAGGATAAAGAACGGTCTGACAAGATAGACCTATATAGCGACCGCGGAGTTCTTCTCAAGAGCGACGTCGATCTGAATGCGGTCAGCCCCCTCAGAAACGCCGCTATGCAGAGGCTCATCAACCTCACTAAGAGGACTGTAGCCGTGAACCTTGCCGGTGTCGAGAACGCATTCAAGAACGGAAAGGTTGGCGGTGGCGGCAGGCGCATCAAGGGCCGCGAGCTCAACTATGATGTAATCGCCAACGCAGGCGCCCTGGCTTCCAAGATAAAGGAACTCCTGCAGGTAGCCCCCGGCGACGACACCAACGTCCAGGTCCTCGGCGGAGGAAAGCAGCTCCTGGTACAGATCCCCACTGCCAGGGTCAACGCAGCCTCTGAGTTCGTTGTCGGCATGACTGCCGCGGCGGGCGCAACCACTGAGGCCCTGATCCAGCAGTTCAAGGCAGGATACGCAGAGGCACCCATGGTCCATGCTGCAGTCTGGGGCGAGTACCCGCAGACCGTAGGCATGAACGGCGGAAACGTTGCCTCAGTCTTAAACATACCCCAGAATGACGAGGGCCTCGGCTTCGCTCTGAGGAACATCATGGCCAACCACCTGGCTATGATCACCAAGAGGAACGCCATGAACGCCGCAGCCTTGGCATCCATCTTCGAGCAGATCGGCGAGTTCGAGATGGGCAACGCCTTCGGCATCTTCGAGAGGCACCAGCTCCTGGGCCTAGCATTCCAGGGACTGAACGCAAACAATCTTCTGTACGAAACCGTTAAGTCTCAAGGCAAGACCGGCACCATCGGCACCGTCGTCCAGAGCATCGTCGGCAGGGCCATAGAGGACAAGGTCATCAAGGCCGGAAAGAAGCTCCCCTCCGGGTTCACCATGTATGAGGCCAATGACGTACCCATGTGGAACGCCTACTGTGCTGCAGGTGTGCTCGCTGCAACCATGGTCAACTGCGGTGCTCTCAGGGGCGCTCAGGCCGTCTCATCGACCCTTCTGTACTTCAACGATATAATGGAGAAGGAGACCGCTCTGCCAGGCTGCGACTTCGGCAGGGTCATGGGTACTGCGGTGGGCTTCTCGTTCTTCAGCCACTCCATCTATGGCGGCGGCGGCCCCGGTGTCTTCAACGGCAACCACGTAGTAACGAGGCACTCCAGAGGCTTCGCCATCCCGTGCGTCGCTGCAGCCATTGCCCTCGATGCGGGCACCCAGATGTTCACTCCTGAGATGACCTCCGGCCTGGTCGGAGCCATCTACGGCGAGATTAAGGAGTTCCGCGAGCCCATAGTTTCGGTGGCGGAGGCAATCCAGAAGTAAGGCGGAACCTATGGTCGCTGAATCAGACACGCAACCTGTCCAGGTGGAGATCTTTCCGAGCAGGTTCTTGATGCCCGAGACTGCTCAGAAGCTCCTAACTGAGATACATAAAAATGGCGGGATCCTCAGGATCACCATCCACGGCCCCAGCTTGCCTAGAACCGTTCCCTACGGTCCGGGCAAGGGCACTCCCATAGAGGAGAATAGGGATCTCCTGGTTGAGGTGGGAGACGAGGCCTTCGAGCTGAAGGTCAAGCTGGGGAGAATCAGGCTTGAACTGGAGAGCGAAAAGTACCTAGAGGGTTTGAAGGCAGCGTGTGAGCGAGCGCTGCCTCCTAACATCTCCGTCCAGATCAAAAGGGGAAGGTTCTTCAGAGAGAGCCCTACCGTCTCGGATTATGCCAAGTACGGTCCCGTTAAGGAGAAGGATAGGAAGATACTGGGGATGATAGATCCCAAGGCCAAGAAGGACAGGCTTTCCATGCTGTCTGATAAAAATGCGGCTATTGATAAAGAGGAGAGATAAATTATGGCTTACACACCCCAATATTATCCCGGAAGCACCTCCGTTGGCATCAACAGAAGGAAGCACATGTCCGGCAACCTCGA
>DAXJ01000035.1:5137-6288 GCA_002506335.1 Methanosaeta sp. UBA114 | reverse complement strand
GCAACCTCGAGAAGCTCAGAGACATTCCCGAGGCGGACGTTGTTAGCATCATGGGCCACAGGGCCCCAGGCGCTGATTACCCCAGCACTCACCCACCCCTCAAGGAAATGGGCGAGCCAGACTGCCCCATAAGGCAGATAGTCGCCCCAACCCCAGGCGCAGCAGCCGGCGATCGTGTGAGGTACTCCCAGTTCGCTGATTCCATGTACTTCGCCCCCGCCATACCCTACTTCAGGTCCTACTGGGCAGCCATCAACTGCAGGGGCTGCGACCCAGGCACCCTGTCCGGCAGACAGATCGTCGAGGCTAGGGAGAGGGATTGCGAGGCCTACACCAAGGTCCTCATGGATACCGAGATGTACGACCCAGCCCTTTCCGGTATGAGAGGCTGCACTGTGCACGGACACTCCCTGAGGCTTGATGAGAACGGCCTAATGTTCGATATGCTGTCCAGACAGACCATGGGTAATGATGGCAGCGTCTACCAGGTTAAGGATCAGGTAGGCATACCCCTCGACAGGAGAATCAGCCTTGGCAAGCCCATGAGTGAGGCTGAGGCCAAGAAGAGGACCACCATCTTCAGGGTAGATGGCGTAGCTATGTTCGGAAAGGTCGGCAACAGGAAGTACGACGAAGCCGTCGAGGCGTACCACCACATGTGGATGCGCAGGTCCCTGTGGGGATTCAGGCCTGAGGCAAAGTTGGTGGAGTAAGAGGGGTGAGATAAATGGCAAAGATTCACAGCAAGAAGCTGTTCATAAAGGCTCTCAACAAGAAGTTCGGCAAGGATTTCGATCTAGCCAGCCAGAAGACCGAGTACAAGAGGCTTGGCCCTGAGCAGAGCGCCAGAAAGAGAGAGTTCATGGAGTACGCCAAGAAACTTGAGGGCAAGAGAGGCGTCTCCTTCTACAACCCCTACGTCCACGCTGGCGGCATACCACTGGGACAGAGGCAGCTCGTACCCTACAAGCTCTCCGGAACTGAGTACATAGTAGAGGGCGACGACCTGCACTTCGTTAACAACCCTGCCATCCAGCAGGAGTGGGATGACATCAGGAGGACCATCGTAGTAGGCCTGGACATGGCCCACGAGGTTCTGGAGAAGAGGCTCGGCAAGGAAGTTACTCCCGAGACCATCAACAACTACCTCG
>DAXJ01000035.1:3829-4846 GCA_002506335.1 Methanosaeta sp. UBA114 | reverse complement strand
CAGCCGTGGTTCAGGAGCACATGGTTGAGACCCATCCCGGCCTGGTAGATGACTGCAACGTCCGCATCTTCACCGGCAACGACGACCTGGCCGCTGAGATCGACCCCCAGTACCTCATAGACATAAACAAGATCTTCCCAGCCGATCAGGCCGAGTCCCTCAAGGCCGCTATGGGCAAGACCACCTGGCAGGCTGTCCACATCCCAACCATAGTCGTCAGGTCCTGCGATGGCGGCACCACCTCCAGGTGGAGCGCCATGCAGCTCTCCATGACCTTCATCGACGCCTACAACATGTGCGCCGGTGAGGCGGCTGTGGCCGACCTAGCCTACGCAGCCAAGCACGCCGCAGTCATACAGATGGCCGACATGCTGCCCGCTAGAAGGGCCCGCGGACCCAACAACCCCGGCGGCCTGTCCTTCGGATTCCTGGCTGATATGGTCCAGACCTCCAGGACAAAGCCCCAGGACCCCGTAGCCGTATCCCTGAACGTCGTCGCAGCAGGCGCTGCCCTGTACGATCAGATCTGGCTCGGCTCCTACATGTCTGGCGGTGTCGGATTCACTCAGTACGCTACTGCAGCCTACACCAACGATGTCCTAGATGACTTCTCCTACTACGCCGCAGACTATGTCGCCGACAAGTTCGGAGGCATGGCCAAGGCACCCAAGACCCTGGAGATGGCCAAGGATGTCGCCACTGAGGTCAACGCCTACGGCATGGAGCAGTACGAGACCTTCCCGACCGTCCTTGAGGATCACTTCGGCGGATCCCAGAGGGCTTCAGTCCTGGCAGCAGCCTCCGGTATCGGCTGCGCTCTGGCCTCCGGGCACAGCAACATAGGTCTGGCTGGCTGGTACCTGTCCATGCTCCTGCATAAGGAAGGCTGGGGCAGGCTGGGCTTCTTCGGCTACGACCTACAGGATCAGTGCGGCCCAACCAACGTCTTCTCCTATCAGTCAGACGAGGGCGCACCCTGCGAGCTGAGGGGCGCTAACTACCCCAACTACGCCATGA
>DAXJ01000035.1:539-3580 GCA_002506335.1 Methanosaeta sp. UBA114 | reverse complement strand
ACTACCCCAACTACGCCATGAACGTCGGCCACCAGGGCGAGTACGCAGGCATCACCTCCGCTGCCCACTCCGGGCGCTTCGATGCCTTCGCTGTCAACCCGCTCATCAAGGTGACCTTCGCCAACCCAGCGCTCATATTCACCTGGGACGATGTCCGCAAGGGCTTCGGCCTCGGTGGCGCCAGGGAGTTCCGCGCTGCAGGCGATAGGGGCCTCGTCATGCCCGCTGTGTGAAGCTTAGCTTCACACACCCTTTTCCTTTATTTTTCTCAAAGCCGCTCGCGCCAGTTAGGTCTCTTCTGAGTTTCTCATTTCATAGGCCAGCAGGGCTTTTGGGGGATCTATTTCTAATAAGTACTACCATGTACATAGGATGCAGCTGGCCTGTAAGTGCGGTAATTCCTGGGATTACAAAGGAACGACAGAGGTCTACGCCTGCTGCCCCAAGTGCAAGTCCAAGGTGAAGATCGACTCTGACGATGAGCCCTTGAGGCTTGAGAGATGGGCTGTGAGAGTCCCTCTAGAGGCGCGCCTTCCTGATGACCCCTACCAGGCTTGCAAGGACGTCTTTAGGGATAGGCGGCCCGAGCCCTACAGCCACATCGCCCTGGCCTCGGTAATAAGACACAACTACAGCAATTATGATGAATTGATATTCCAACTGGAATCGAAGCCCATGAGATTCAACAGCCACCCAAAGGAGGTCATGGCTGCCTACCAGATCCTCAGAGAGCGCTTTGACAGGCAGATCCGCAAGCTGGTGGGAAGGTGCAGGTGCGGCGGAGTTTTGAGAGATGATCATGAAATGCCTCGAAATAACACAGATTGAAGGAGGTACCCTAAGGTGACAGAAAAAAGGACCAAGGCCGATAGGTTCACAGAGGCCCTCGGAGCTGAAGTGGATTCAGCCTTTAAAAAGCTAGCTTCGGAGATTTTTAAAGGTGGAGCCCTGACTGTAAAAGACAAGGCCCTAATAGCCCTGGCTTGCTCCGTGGCCGTCAGGTGCGAGAGCTGCATCCAGGTGAACCGTAGGCGTGCCCAGACAGCCGGCGCAAGCCAAGAAGAGATCCTAGAAGCCGCAGCATTGGCCGGGATTGTGCGCCTGGGGTCAGGGTTCAACGCGGCATCCGTTCTTCTTGAGGATATGGAGGTGCGAAAGGTGTCAGGTTCCATAAAGTGCCAGAACTGCGGCAAGGAGATTTCAGATGACGAACTCTTCATCTCTGAAGGAAAGACGCTTTGCGAGGACTGCTACATTGATGTGGGCCACAGGATTAGGGTCTGCGATCCCTGGGGCGAGAGATCCAAGAAAATATTCAGGGAGAGCCACGGCCTTACAGGAACCGACGGCCTCACCGATCTTCAGAAGGACATATACGAGTTCATCAAGACCAGAGAAAAAGCCACCAGAGAAGAGATAGCCAAGGCGATGAACATCAGCCCAAGAGAACTTGAGAACGAGTTCGCCATCTTGAGGCACTGCCAGCTAGTAAAGGGGAAGAAAGAGGACGATAAAGTTTATCTGGTGCTCTGGTAGAGATGATGGGGAATTATCATCAATTCCCCAAAGTTTCTTCAACTGCCATCCTGAAATCTAGGCTGTTTTACTTGCCCTTGCTGTTCCAAAGACCGGTTCGGCTCCTGCTCTGAAGAGCGTGTACTGCGACGCCACCTGCAACCTCCTTGTGTCCATGGAGAAGGAGTACAGAGAAGCTCCGTCCTCAGGAACCACATTCAGGGTTATGGTGTTGCCCGATATGACTCCGCCGGCCACAACACCCTGCACGCCTGAAGCAAATGCCAGGTTTCCCCTGCCAAAGAGTCTTGAGGAAGACTGGTAGAGGGCTAGGTCCAGGATGCTGCCGTCAGAGAGCTCCAGGTGCCAGCTGCCGGCTATGCTAGACGCATAGTAGCTGGGCGCGCTAGCAGATGTCTGACCGATGCTGGTCCTAGCAGCCGTCGATCCCAAGGTTACGGCCTGCTTTGGAGTGTAGGCCGATCTCTGGTACCCTCCATAGACCGGGTAGGGCGATACGTAGCCGCTGTTGGGCATGTAGAAGATGGGATCTGTGAAGTACTGCCCCATGTCCCCGTAGTCCCCTCTGCCCACGTAGCCTCCGCCCAAGTAATCATCCTGTCCTAGGGACGCGGACAGGAGAAGGGCCAAAAGGCTCAGGATGCCGAATGCTTTTATCATAATTTCTCCATATAACCTAGTTAGACAGAAGACGTGAACTACCCTACCCTGACGGGTAGGGCTTCCCACTTCATAGCCAAAACTTGCATCACGGATATGTGATGTAGAGGTTTTGGCTCTATGGGCGCAACGAGCTGTTCCAGCCCTGCGAACAGTATGATCATGGCTGCGTTGTAGTCACGATCCGAGGAGAAACCGCAATAGGGGCACTCATGGACCCTATCCGATAGCTCTTTCTTTACGGTGCTACCGCAGCAGGAACACCTCTGAGAAGTGTTACGTGGGCCTACAGCTATCAGCTTTCGACCAGCCCTTTGCGCCTTGTACAAAAGCATGAACACGAACTTAGACCATGATGCGTCATGGATGTTTCTATGGATCCCTTTGCTATTACCATTCGCTTTTAGCCCTTTGACATCCAGATCTTCAACACAGATGATATCATATTTGTCAACGTACATCCTGGAAAGCTTGTGAAGGAAATCGGATCTCTGGTTATTGATCCTCACATGAACCTTATCCAGCCTATCTTTGAGCTCCTGGCGATTATTGGATCCCTTTTCTGCTCTAGATAGCCTTCTTTGGATATTCTTAATCTTGACTGCAGAATTCTCCGCAAACCTTGGGTTCTCTACCGAATTTCCATCACTATCTACGATAAAAGATTTCAGGCCGACGTCCAACCCTACAGCATTGCCTGTTTGGGGTAACGGTTCCGTCTCCGGCTCGGCCTGAACTATAGCAAACCATCTTTTACCAAGGCGCTTGATCAGGATTGATTTGACAGATCCTTCGACCTTGCGATGGATCTTGATCTTGATATCTCCGATCTTGGATAGCTTTAG
>DAXJ01000035.1:0-282 GCA_002506335.1 Methanosaeta sp. UBA114 | reverse complement strand
TATCTCCGATCTTGGATAGCTTTAGAACGCCGTGGTCTTGGTCAAGCCTGAACCCTGATTGATTATAGTTCAGGGTATTGTACCAATTCTTGCCCTTGAACCTTAGAGGACCAACTTTCCGTCCCATCCTCTTTAGAGCTGCCAAGCTTGCGATACTGCTATGCAGGGTATAGTTGACCATCTGAAGGACTTTGGAATAGACCCTTCCTAATTCAGGATTCTCTGAGTTCAGGAGAGGTATGAGGTTCTGAGTATCGTAAGTTGTTAGGGTCTTACCGCTTT
>DAXJ01000114.1 GCA_002506335.1 Methanosaeta sp. UBA114 | reverse complement strand
CTCCTGCAGATCATCTGCTACTTTATACTTCAAGTTAGACTGAAAGGACCTGGCAACAAGAGATTTTTCCATCTTTTCATGCATGCCAAGCTCCCTTAAAACCCTCCTGCTTAGATCTATGGGATCAGTGAAACCCATTGCTAACCTTGAGCACAGCTTTATGAATTCGGGAGATGTATTTCTGACCTTCAGCCATGATACGCTCTATCTGGCTTCCCTCCCTCGGCTCATCCCAGGCCGAAAGGAGAACTTGAATTCCTTCCAGGGCCTTGAGCTTCTCTATGGACCGCCCCGATTTCAGGGCGTCGTTGTAGATGGGCAGCTCTCCCTTCACGGGCACGGCATCCCCTGTGATGAGCACGCAATCCTCCTGCAAAAGGAGGGGGATGGAGCCTTTGGAGTTCCCTGGGGTATGAATCACTTTTAGGCTTAAACCGCTCAGTTCCAGAAGATCTCCCTCCTTGAGAGGGCGATCTACCTTGACGGATCCTTCCACCAGGGATTGGAGTCCCGGGGCAGGGCGCTGTCTGGCCTGGAGATCCACGTCCTCTATCCAAGAGACCTCCATCTCATGGGCGGCGGCTACCTTACAGCCTGAAGCCTCAACCACTGATTCAGCAGCCCATATGTGATCAAATGGATGGGAATGGGTGAGTATGAGCAGGGAAATATCCCTTGGGCTTCGGCCCATCTTTTCGAGGTGATCCAAGGTGATCTTTTCTACTGAGGCTGCTTCGCTGTCGATAAGGCATATATTATTATCATTGATGCTGATCCGGTAAACTCAGACGAAACGGTCGATCTTGGTGCCTGATGGGTCGGTTATCTGAAAGAGAACCTTCAATGCATGGATGTATTCAGGGATTATAGTTCTCTCACCTTTATTGGTCTACCTCACACTTTCTTCTATGTAGGATCCATGAAAAGACCTTTTTTAATCAAAGGCCGAACCTACGTCTTCATCAACTCTGTAGATGGGCTTCTCAGGCACCAGATAAATCGTCCAAAACACCAGGATTGTAGTTACTGCTTTAACCAAGAGGTTGGTTCCAAACATCTGGAACATGGCATCAGCGCTTATTATTCCTGTAAAGGCTATCAGAGGAAAGAGGCCGCTATCCACAGGACGGGAGAAGGCATTGGAGATAAAAACCCTAGTCCACTGAGGCCTCATTTCTCCTGCGCCGTGAGACCACAAGTGGTACACATGGGTATCCACGAGCTCTGCCGCAGTGGCCGTCAATATGGAGGCAATGACCACTCTCATCTGTATGCCGAATAGAAACTTCCAGGCAGCCTGACCGCTGCCTTCTGCCCAGCTGGGATGAGCCGGCATGAGGGCAACCAGCTAGAAATAAAGCGATGCCAGCAGATTCAGCAGGCCACTCAGATAGATAGTGGTAATGTCTACTTTCTTGCCGAGCTGCTTGTGAATGAGATCCCTCCAGGTGAAGGTGAGGGAGTAGATGAAGCCCGCATCCATGACGAAGCCTCCAAGGTAGGTGACCTTGGTGGCGGCGATATTTCCAGCCAGGGAGAATAATAGGTAGAAGCCGCAGAGGATTATGGCTGCTTGGGTCCTATCTAGCTCAATCTTGGGAATCCGCGGGACCTTCATTAATCTTAGAACGTTTGATAAATCCTCTCTAGGCATCTAGGTCATCATCACAAACCCGATATCCATTAGGACCCGATTCGTTACAGCCCGATTTTCCCCGAGAGATCTCCTCGGATGTCTCCCTAGGTAAAGCCTTTCCCAGCCAATGATCCTTAAGTTCACGGAAGGTGCCCTTAGCAATGCTCTCCCTGATCGATTCCATGAGCCTGAGCATGAAGTGTAGGTTATGGATGGACGCTAGACGGAAATAGGACAGCTCCTTGGCGTGATAGAGGTGCCAGAGATAAGCCCTGGAGTATCTTTGGCAGGTCGGGCAGCTGCAGTATGGATCTATGGGCCTTGGATCCTCCTTGAACTTCAGGGCTTTCACATCAATCCTGAACTTATTCTTCTGGCATCCTCCTGCCTGCGGCGTGATATAAAGGCTTCCTCTCCTGGCGATCCTGGTGGGAGAGACACAGTCGAAGGTGTCTATACCCCTCTCCACGCCCTCGAAGAGGTCATCAACATCGCCTATGCCCAAAAGGTGCCTGGGTCTTGAATCGAGATTGGGAATTACCCAATCTAGGATCTTGTGCATATCCTGCTTGTTCTCTCCCAGGGAGCCTCCTATGGCTATGCCGTCGAAGGGCTGGGAGGATGTGAACTCGGTGCTCTCCATTCTCAGGTCCTCGAACCAGCCGCCCTGGATTATGCCGTAGATGGCCTGATTTGGGTTATGGAACTTCAAAGACTGCTGGGCCCACATGTGGGTCCTCTCCATAGCCTCCTTGGTGTAATCGTAATCTGAGAGGGGCGATGTGCATTCATCGAAGGCCATGATCGCATCGGAGCCCAAGTTGGACTGAATCCTCATGGAGATCTCGGGGTTCAAAAAATGCCATCCGCCATCGTGAAGGGATTTGAAATGGACACCTTCTCCTGTGATCTTGGTTAGGTTACTCCTTCTCAAGGAATGGGCTTTGATGCTGCTGCTCCTATCTGGATCGGGAAAGACGCCTCCTATCTTGCTTATGTTGTGCTCCCTCCCAAAGCCTAGGGAGAATGCCTGAAATCCACCTGAATCGGTGAAGATGGGGCCGTCGAAGGCCATGAACTTGTGAAGCCCGCCAAGCTTCCGGATGAGCTCGTCTCCCGGCCTGAGGTGGAGGTGATAGGTGTTGGCCAGGACCGACGGGACCCCCAGGGACGTCAGATCGATGTAGTCCAGGGACCTCACCGAGGCCAAGGTTGCCACGGGCACAAAGCAGGGCGTCTCTACTAACCCATGCAGTGTACGAAGGATTCCAAGCCTTGCCCGGCTACCTTTGCTTTCGCCTTCCTTCAAAACTTGGAAGGAAAAACCCTTCGCCTCAGCCCTATCCTTGATTCCATCTACGAACTCTCTAGCCTTGTCGCTATCATCTAAGGGATTTTTTAGATGCGTGTTCTCCAAGGTCTCAGATGCCCTGCTCGTCAACATCAACCTTCTCCACGTTAGTTTGACAACCACGAGATCGTATATTGATTATATTTTTGTCGATGGGATTCCAAGAATAAAATCTCAGCAGTGGCTTAAGTCTATCGATGATTGATAGATTATCATAGCCTATTTACAGCTTATTATCTCTCTTACCAACCACATTGATAGGGGCTGAGGAGGGAGATCTTGAAGCTAATCATGCCATTGGGCCCCATGCCCGAGGGCTCCAATGAGGGCGACATCCTGGTATACCTCAATCTTCAAGGACGAGGGAGCCCGGCGGAGGGCTCAGGACCTGATATATCGGTTGAAAAAAAGGGCCAGACACTCCTGATCTCTACTAAAAAAGATCAGCTCTTAAGAGGCGGATTGCAGTTTTTACATGGCTCAGGATCATTGGCTCTGGTCTCCTCGGGGGTGGAGAACTACGCTAGCTTACAGGGGGTATCTTTCTGATCCTAGGACAGCTTGGAAGGTGATATTTGCATCTGAACCTTTGGAGGCGACGGATCTACCCTTGGCCAGGGCTCCATAAGCCAGAGAGATAGCGCCGAGTCTGACGTAGCTTCCTAAGTAAACTTTCTCGTTCATGAGACTATTCGTGTTTGGATCGAGCTTGTATATTCCTGCCTTGCCATCAGCGCTAATATATTTCCGTATCCCCCTCGTGATGCATGCCCATAGATGGGTGCTTTGGCATCGGTGTAGATCTCCTTTTAGAATACTTTGTAATAAATAAATCCCGTACAGTGGATAATCGCGTTCTCGATCCATTCCGGTTGGTGTATAACGGCCTTTCACTAGACCCAAGACAGAGACGCGCAACAAGAATAATTTTCACCCTACGTTCACCCCTTTTAGTTTATATTCGACATAGGATTCACACATTTTTACCAGATTTGGCTAGTATAAGACCTGATTTTGGGGGCCATTACGATAAAAAGATTAAGGATAAAACTGGAGTGGACCCCTCCGAGTGGACA
>DAXJ01000028.1 GCA_002506335.1 Methanosaeta sp. UBA114 | reverse complement strand
GGGGCCCACAAGGCTAAATGGAGATTTCTTTCTGAAAAATACTCATAAAACAAAGTAAATAGGGATCATCAATCGTCCATTGTTATATAAAATATTTTATAAAACCTTCTAACTATTCACTTATCGGAGTGGCAACTGCATAAGTTCTAAGATTAAGTATGAGTTCAGAGGCTTCGTACGGTCCCGCCACCAAACCTTTTTAAATATTTCTCCATATTATTGAACGGTCATGGGATGATACTCCTAAGAGTCCTTTCTTGAAATCAGTTCTTGGATCTAATTTTCCAGAAGACTTTGCCCTTGCTATCACTTCGCCATAAAAACGCCGTTAAAATCCACAATCAGCCTGGAAGCGCTGTACTCGACGTTACCAAAACCAAAAGCCAACGGGGTGACTTCAAGATTGCAAGGCCAATATATGATGGAAAGCTACAGGAGGATTGGATATAAAGGTCGTAGTCACCGCAACCGCACCGGTGCTGGATGCCCGCGTTGATCCAAGGCTGGATGGGGCTGCCTATTTCACATTAGTGAATACCAATACCATAAAGGCCGAATCAATGCCTAACAGAGCCAGAGAGGTACCTTTAGGCACAGAAGAAGCAGCTTCTAAGGCTGTGATTGGAATGAGCGCCCAGGCCCTAATCTCGGATCACGTTGGCCCCAAGGCTCAAGAGATAGTATCCTCGGCTGGCATGAGGTACTACCCCTATTCCGGTGGGCTAGTGGAAGATGCCATGATACAGTTAAAGCGCGGTGAGCTTCCCACTCTGGATGAGCTGGCCAGGATGAAGGATATGCCAAGCGGGGTTGGAAGCACTGCTGAAAGGGGAACGGGACCTGAGGCATAAGGGCAGGGTTATAAATCTAAGAACGTCTGGGGGTCAGGGATTGAAGTCGCGTCTTGGCCTTCCTTAAAGAGGTCTGCATTTAACCTGTTCCCGTTTTTATCTTCGAGTAATTATCAAACCGCTTATTAAGTTCAACTTTAGCTTTTAGCTTAGCATTATCAAGAGGATTCTATCTAAGAGGGCTAATGTTATAAAAAAGCCAATGAGAAAAAGAGTGACAAGCGCATAGAGAAAGATGCCGAGCCCATAAAGCAAGACGTTAAATTGGTTAAGCCCTGCAGCCAGCCTTCGTGAGGTGCTTGAGATAATCATGGACCGATCTTCCAAAGCCACTCCGGGAGGCCAGTCTCTCTATCACCCTTTGAACGCCACTGCCGTACTGCATGGCCTTCTTCTGGTAGCAGGCAATGGATGCTGGCATGTACTTCAAAGCCACCTTCCTCAAAGGCCTCTTTCTTATGCCGCCTGCTACTTTCTCCTCGGCTGGAATTCCTCTAGCAGCCATCACAACCCTGACGTCCATGTAAGGCAGGGAGAAGTAGATGCCGTGGTGACTTCCCACCGCCTGGTCCCGCTGTAGCTGAACTTTTAATCCTGCAAAATCATTCTCCAGGTCTTCAGCCAGATTTCGGCTCTGAAGATATCGGGCATAGCCTCCGAAGAGCTCATCCGCCCCCTGGCCGGCTATGACGCGCCTGTATCCTCGATCTGCAGCTCCTTTGGCCACGAAGTACAGGGTGGTTGCGATGGACACGTCCACTGGGTTAATCCTGGGGATCACTTCAAGAACCTCTCTCAAGGCCCCTTCTACCGAACGAGGATCGATGACGAAGGCCTCCAGATTCAGGCCAAGATCGCTGGAAACCTCCCTGGCTCTCCTCAGGTCATGGGACCATTCCATGCCCACCACCAAGCATTCCCTTCCAGCCAGGTGGGCTACCAGAGCCGAGTCCACTCCTCCCGAGAGAGCAACGATGCCTTCATCACTCCTGAGACCTACTGCTATCTCTATAGCCTGGGCAAGGTCCATGAGAGGCGGGGACGGGTTCACGCTGCCTGTTATCTCTCCGTCACAGATAAAGGTTCCTGGAGGGGCATCCCCTGGCATTATACCGAAGTGATCTCGGGCGCAGCAGTCATTCCAGCGAAGGGTGAACTCGCCGCCAAACCCTGTAACTGAGGCAGGGTCTTTGGATAAGATGGAGCTTATGTCGCTCAAAGATAGGCGCGACCCATTCAGCTCGGCCCAGCCATTGAGATCGACATGAAAGGTCATATATCTAATCATTTCTCGACCTATATTTATACTAAACCTCCTTTGGTCAAGTTCCTAGGTTCTACATTGCCCCCGATTCTACATAGCTCAATAGAAAGGGCTGCGATAGGCCAATGGTCGGGACCGACACCCCAATTAGGGAAGCCTTGAATAGATTATTGGCCATCGTTTCCTCGCCGCTCTCCTTCAGCAAACGGAGAAGGACATCAACGAAGAGCACCATCACCAAGGTTGCGTAGAAGATCATCATGAACTTAATTGAGCCGTGCCTCAGTTGCGTTGAATAAGGATCCTTAAGCTCAGCAGTTCGCTTAAAGACCAAATATGATCAGTAGGTCCTTCAGCCATAGCAGGAATTCTTCTGACCCGTTTTATGTATCCATCACAGCGCTCTAGCCTTAAGGCCTTGTGAGGTTTGGCGAAGGTATACCAGGCTTGTTGATCTCTGATTCCATTGCGTTCTTCAGAGATGGTTCTCTGTAGCCTAGGTTAATATAGTTCCCAATCGGTTATAGGCACGACTGAAAGCTTGGGAAGTCGGTAAAACCATCCAAGTATCCAGATCCATCGATCCTGAGCCCCTGGTTAACCTCTAGAAGCGAATAAACCAACACCAACGATATCACGAAAAGGTGGAAGATGAAGCCCAAAGAAAGGGCACCATAGAGCCAAAATCTCTATGATTCCGGTAAAATTATAGATGTTTATATCATGTTCGCGCTGAAGGCGAGAAAATCTCCCATAATAAACTAGGTGGTTAGATAGGTGAAGTGAGAGCACTTAAAGAGGGATATCTAAAGACTCCCGCCACATTCAAGATTAAAAAGAACGACAGTCTTGTGAAGGTTAGGGATCTGATTAATTTACCTGTTCTTCAACTACCCATCCTGCTGAGAAGCTACTACCTCATTATCCACGAGGATGGCATCTTTAAGGATTATAGTGCCCTCGTTGAAAATAACTCCACTTTTATCTTCTACCCTAATTTAGAGTATCCAGAAAATATACTACCTTCGCCAACAGCTCCGTTTCCTCCGCTAACGGCATCATTCGCAACTGCATCTGAATAGCTTAGACAGATGCCAGCATCGGGCCATCCATGCATTGTCTTATTTGCACTCTCTGAGCACATTCTCGCCGTATTATTTCTAACAGTACAATTCTCGATAAGTACAGTGCAATTCCAGCAATTGATGCCACCACCAACCCCAGCTGCATTCGCATCGTATTGGCATAGGTTATTGATTATGCTGCAGCCCTTCGCAGATACTGGCCCATCTCTAGCATAAATGGTTGAGGTCCCATTATTCCCGTCAAACATCGATGAATCTAAACGCAGTTCTCTGGCATCAAAGTTCTCTGCCATCAATGTAGATAGCTGCGCCTAATAACCCTGTCTTATCGCCATAGACTATGCGGTTTCTTACAACCAAGTGGGTTAAGTCTCTATTTACACCACTAGTAATCATATTTCTGATGGTAGTGGTATTATCGTAAATAGCCCCATCCCTAAATTTACGAGATACTGCATAATTGTGATAGAACGCCAAATTTCCGGTGAATACGTGACCTTCGAGGTTGGCGATACACCATCCCTCATCTATAGCAACATTATTTCTAAAGGTACAGTTCACAAGAGCAAGGTCCTTCGGAACGCTGTTAATTGCGCCATCATGCTCGCTTATGCCATTTACAAAGGTTAAATTCTTTATCGTTACACTCAGATTAGGGTCCTCTATATGCAATATCCCGAAATCCCTCTTGGCATTGGCAACGATAACCCCGTTACCTATGGCAGTTATGTTCTTATCCACGTATATGGTCTCATCCAAACCACAATAACCCGCATGTATGAAGATAGTATCACCATCCTATGCGAGATCTATGCGATTCTGGAGAGTCACCTCTGAATCAGGCAGAGAACTGAATTCCACAATACATGTTAAAGTACGTCTTATGAAGCTAACCACAAAGGTCCCCTGTATAATGATCGTTTGGTTGAAAGAGGTTAGTCTCGCCTCAATACAGGTTTTTTAAATCACCTGGGGCATCTTTAATTAATTTGGCTAGGTCGATTATGTTGACATACCATCCCCTTGGAGCTAGTAATGGCCAACAGGATGTAGGTAGAGCTATAAAGTACCAAGCTCCTCGGAAGAAAGTATACTATATCAGCTCTGCAATCAAAGCCCCGAAATCAGAGGCATCAATATGACCCTGGATCTAGAACGCCTTCGCGCCCACACAGAGGAATATGATCAGATCGCCACCGTTGCCATAAAGGCAGGAGACCTGACAAAAGCCCAGACTCAGTTCGTGCAGAAATATATGGCCGAGGTTCTGGATGCCCTGCCCAAGTTCCTAGATCAGCGGGATCTACTCGAGACGGCCTATCTGAGCGTCGAAAAAGACAGGCGGGTCTGCCAGGGAATAAGAACTGAAGAGAAAGCTGAAGCAAAGGCTATGGGATCATTAGATGTTTTGCTCAAGGGTTAAATATAAAATCCTTGATAGATTTGATGGTTATCCTGATGCTGCAGATTTGATTAAAAAACAGGGGCTGGGTTTTACCACTTGTATTAAATATAAGGCTCCCATAAGCTTAATAAGATAAAGGTCAATGCTCACTCATGAAAGGGAGAGGGATGCTAATAGCAGTGGCTTTACTGCTATTTATCGGCTCAGCTTTTGCAGAGGTGCAGAGCTTTAATACGAGTAAAGGATGCGTGCAGATAGATCTCCCTTACACGGTCAAGAACAACGGAGACCCCGGCCTCATACTGAACCTGGTAAGGCCCGGGGCATCGAAGCCTATTTTATCCATAATCCTTTACGGCTCCAAATTTTATAAGAACCTCGAGGACTTTGCGGTCAGCACCGAAGGCCAGAGACCAACTGTCAGCAGGATGAAGACCATCAAGGGTGATGATATGGTCTTCAGCATCGAAGATACTGGTACCGATGTCAAAGGCCTCGAGACCTATACCTATAGGGGATTTATCAACTGCACCAAGGAAAAGGGGGCGTATGTCCTAATCCACGCCCATAAGGATGTCAAATCCGGGCTCAAAGTCATAGCCAGTTATAATGAAAGCAGTTTCAAAGATATTTGCCGATCTTTTTCCTTTGTATGAAACCACTTGAATAGATATTAAATAAACCAGTTATATAACGCAGTCAGATGGCAGATCTAACTTAGAATAATGAATCGATAACGAATCAAGCACGTCCCAGGGCATTGGGGGACGGTTACGAAGGTTACGAAATTATGTACTGGGCCGCTCGAGGTACCAAGCTGTAGCAAAATATATATTTATTTTTCGTGGAATTTAGATTTATCGATGAACTCAACGTTTCGCAACCTTTGCTAGAGGAAAACCAGAGAAAAAAGACCGGGTCGGCACGAAGTGAAAAAACCAAACAGCGTACACTGCAGCAATCTGCAGGGTAACGATATTTTATGCCAAAGGACAAGGCATAATTCAAAAGATATCGCCTGCATGAGCATCCCCAACTATAAAAGGTACAAACGCGACCATATACAGGATCGCCTCTGCATGCAGGAAATTTTCTACCTTAAATTTATCCATTTATCTTGGATTTGCCCCCTTTCGTACCCGTCGGGGATTTTATTATTTTTACATTTGGCCTAGGCGACGAGCCAGGCGCCCATTCAGTTGATCCCTACGAAAACATACATCCTGGCAGCCGAGTATAGTCCTCAAGATTCTACCCGAATAACCGCACTGGACGAGCTCATGGATGGAGACCGGGAAGTTGAGGTCATAAATCCAGCTCTGCTGTGTCAGCTATAAATCATGAAGTGTCTCAACATCATCTTTCTTCGGCTGCCTGGAGCTGAGGATATCATCTACTATGGACTTGCTAAGCTCTGATTCATCAGGCAGCCCCAGACCCAGGGCAGGGTTAGGATGAAGGAGCTCTTCGTAGTGGTCCGTTACAAGATAGAAATCAGCCCTTAGAGAAGCTAACCAGCATCATTAGGATGAATGGTGTAAAGGATATCGTGGCGCTCTATATGATGGTGCCAGGCTGCAAGGGTCTGAATAATCTGGTCAGGGGGGGCTGTAAAGAGATCGGACAAGAGCATTCCCCTGAAGATCTATGTGGTAGGGATCGGGGAAGATATCTCAGAGGCACGAGACTACTGCTTGAACCTCGCTTGAACCCCATTTCACACTATCTAATATCGCTAATCCAGCCATCTATTAATCTTCTCTATCCAGATCCTTATCAACGATCCTTTTAAACCTGATCATTTTTGCCTTACCTTTTGGTGCTCTAAGACACTCCATAACCTCTATCAGATAGGACCTGGGAAAGTCCTCGATCCTCTTAATCCTCAGGCTATTTGGTCTCATAATCCTTATTACAATCTGACTGGATCACCAAATATAAATAGTTCTCCTCCTCAAATATACTGAATAGGAGGCTGCGCCGAGGCTAAAGACCGGTGTCAAAGTAATGAAATGTCGAAGACAGATTTAATATCAGCGAAAAATAGATATACCTTGATTCAGAGTTTAACCTGCATAATGACCGCTGCCGTTCCTGGGGATGGCAGTAAATTATAATGACGG
The DNA here is from genome assembly GCA_002506335.1 of Methanosaeta sp. UBA114. Lineage (GTDB taxonomy): Archaea > Halobacteriota > Methanosarcinia > Methanotrichales > Methanotrichaceae > UBA114. The sequence continues at coordinate 2,692 of DAXJ01000028.1, read as the reverse complement.
TGAGATCCTATTCCTATTAATTCTGCAGGCAGAGCGGCTATCTTTATAGATGGCGCTTATTTAACTAAGATCCTAGATATCGATTTCGGCAAGCCAAGAATCGACCTATCCAAGTTCTCAGATATATTATGCGATGATTACGAAAGGTTGAGAACCTACTATTATAACTGCATGCCTTTCCAGAGCAATCCGCCTACTGAGGAGGAGAGACGAAGGTTCTCCTCCATGGACAAGTTTATCTACACCATAAAGAGGCTTCCCAGATTCGACGTCAAGCTGGGAAGGCTTAGCTGCGTGGCAGGGGAGTTCGTCCAAAAGAGGGTAGACATATCCCTGGCCGTGGACATGGTGAGGATGAGCTGCGCGAAAGTTATAGGAAAGGCGGTCCTTGTAACCGGTGATAGCGACTTCGTACCGGCGATTGAGGCTGCCAAGGAGATGGGCGTCCTGGTCACCCTCTACTACTCTCCGAGTTCAATTCACGACGAGCTTCTCTCAGCGGTGGACGAGAGCTTCGTCATCACTGAGGGTCTTATAAGACAGGTCGAGAGATAAGTGAGGCTGACTTAGAGGGTGGCAGTGGCCATAAGATGATTGAATCAAGGCCACAACATAACCTTTAGCATTCAATCGACTGCCTTATCCACATCGTACTGCCCAGGCGTAACTTCCCCATTCAGGTCAAGCAACCATCCCCCGGATTGATCTGCAAGGGCTGCCTCCACAAATCCTGCCAATCCCCCAGGATAATAAACCTCCAGGGCGTCCAGCTCTGCTATCCTCCTGGCATCGAGATTGTAGGGCTTTAGATATTTTTTATATCTGGCTTCCTCTTCTCCGGAGATTTTTAGATCAGCTCCTGCCCCTGATAGAGCTGTGGATACAGTCCCAGGGGGCATGTAGATCTTCATCTTGAGGATCTGGGAGGGAGTGAGACCTATGCGCCTCAGCTTTATATCCTTCCCAGGGCAGGCTCTGGAGATGCCCTCGGCCAGGTCTCTGCAAAAGCCGATACTCCTCGGGCTCAGGTCTGATAGGCAGAGAACCTCCGATGGATCTTCAGACCGAAGACACAGATCATCCAGGGCTTTATCCGAAGCCCTTTCCTCCACCGACACGAGGGTGACACCCATCTTCTCGCAGACAGGGAGGATTAGAGGATTGAGAGCGGATTTATTCAGCCACAGCTCAAGCCTTGGCTTTCCGTTCTTTCTTCCTTTGGCCTCCGTGGCAAAGACATTCTCCCCCGGAACCTCGGTCAGCACGGCATCCTTTCCAATATAGCCGAGATCCCGTGCCTTATAGACCCACTTGGCCAGGCGCTCGCCATCGCTCTCATGATAGGGCCTCATGATACGAATCTCGCCTACAAAGCCCCCGCATATGGGATAATCAGCAGCTTTCCGGTTCATAGCGTAATAGAAAAGAGCCCTGACCGTGATCCTGGGCCTGCCAAACTCTTTAAAGGTCCTGGCCACCCACTTGGATTTGGTCCTATCGGTCTCCGTCTCCACGAAGGGCTTCTCGCTCATTATAGTTGGACCTCATTTATGCTTGTATTAATTAATATCTGGTACGCCGCAGGTAGCTTACCGGTAATGGACCATCGAACACGAGACCTGCAGCAAAGATCTCGCCAACCTAGATCGCATTTTCGCGGAAGGTCTGCAAAATCAGTGGAAGCAGATTAAAAATTATCTGAAATATCGGAGATACGTATTCAATTTTAATACCGCTCTTGGGGTAATAGTTAAATTGATAATGAGCCGTTAAAATCCATATACTCAAACAATAACTGGAAGTAGAGGAGATCTCTGACGAAAACTATCTGCGGATGGCGTAAGTCTGATCATGCTCGACAAAATTGTGATGAAATAAATGGAGGCCTTAGACAAGTCGTCTCAGAATTAGGTGCTACGTTAAAATTTTGAAGGTATCACAACCCGCTGTACAATTCCGGGGGCGATGGAAGGCAAACTTATGTTAAAAATTTTAAAATATCAGCCCCATCAGACCCTGGCTATGACCATCCGGCCGAGCTTCTTTGCCTTCTCTTCCCCTGCCAAGATCTCCACTAGCTTTAACGCAAACTCCATGGCCGTGCCAGGGCTTTTGCTGGTGACCAAGTTCTTATCTACGACCACCCTATCATCCACATAGCAGGCACACGTTGCTACCTCTTCCCTGCCAGCAGGGTTGACGGTAGCCTTCCTGCCCTCCTTGAGCACTCCGGCCTTGATGAGCACAGAAGGGGCGGCACAGATGGCAGCGACGCACTTTCCGGATTTATCCATCTCTCTGGCGATCTTCAAGACCCGCTCATCCTTTCCCAGGTTGATGAAGCCCGGAGCCCCGCCGGGGAGGATGATAGCACCGAACTCGGAGTGCAGGACATCATCCAGAAGAGCATCCGGAAGGACCTTAATGTTGTGAGATCCAGAGATTGGTCCTGGAGAGAGCCCCGCCATGACTACCTCAATATCTGCCCGCCTCAGGATATCAACAACAGTGAGGGCTTCGATTTCCTCAAAACCCTGCGCCAAGGGTACTAGAACTCTCATCTTCTCCTCCGAGGTTATATTATGGCCTATATCCATTATAAAGTACCTGCCTTATGTAGCATAGTTGCTTTGGCTAATGGTAATAATATGATCGCTTAATGTAGAGTTGATTTATCTGACTGCAAAAACGC
>DAXJ01000102.1 GCA_002506335.1 Methanosaeta sp. UBA114 | reverse complement strand
GGCAAAGGTCCTCTGTAGCATGATGGCGATTCTCCGTACCACGTCCCTTCTCTCAGTATCGTTGATGCCCAGGGAGACGAAACCCACCTGGAAGGGTTCCACGGTTCCCCCGCACCTGCAGGCCTTGCCCACGTGGCTAGGAGGATCAACTTGGCCGCATTTGCTGCACCTGGCCACGTGGTAGATAACGCTTCCTGTGGCGCCTGGAAAGGACTCCAACCCCCTGTGGGCATTTCAGCGCTTGATTTGGCTATTGGCTACTGGTATTTTAAGACATGTTTAAATATATGATCTCATAAGCTACTTCTTCTAGCAAGGACACGGTCCTGCACCTGTTATTCATAGAGATGATGAGATATGAGCTCTTCTAACGAGGATAGCTGCGATGGAAGCTGCGGTTCCTGCAGCGAGCGTGGCAAGTGCACCGATGCCAATGCCGATGATAGAACCTCCTCCCGCCTGGGCAGGTTAAAGCACAAGGTTGTGGTGGGAAGCGGCAAAGGTGGCGTGGGCAAGAGCACTGTGACCGTCAACCTGGCCGTAGCTCTGAAGCGTAGGGGCTACAGCGTGGGAATCCTGGATGCAGACATCACCGGCCCCAACATCCCCAAGCTCCTGGGTATAGATAACAGAAGGTTGACTACGGGCCCCGAAGGTATAGAGCCTGCCACGGCCGAGGGAATCAAGGTGGTATCCATGGCACTGGTCATGGAGAGCCAGGACACAGCTGTGATCTGGAGGGGTCCCATGAAGATGGCAGCCATAAAGCAGTTCCTGGAGGGAGTGAACTGGGGCGACCTGGACTTCATTCTGGTAGACCTGCCCCCGGGAACGAGCGATGAGCCCATAAGCATCGTCCAGATGCTCCCAGACCTGGATGGGGCGATAGTCGTCACCACCCCCCAGGATCTGGCTCTGCTGGACTCCAGGAAGGCCATAAACATGTTCCAGGCCATGAACGTGCCCTTGATTGGCATCGTCGAGAACATGAGTGGCCTATTCTGCCCTCACTGCGGCCAGGTCATAGAGGTCTTTAAAAAAGGCGGAGGAGAGAAGGCTGCCGGTGAGATGGGAGCACCCTTCCTGGGTGCCGTACCACTCGATGCCGAAATAGGATCGTTGGGTGATAGGGGCGTGACCTTTACTGGCCTGGAGACTGCAGCTGGAAAGGCCTTTGAGAAGATTGTCTCCGGAGTTTTGGCGAGGCTTTGTGGGTCCAAGGCAGCCAATGCAATTCTTAAGGAGGCCTAACCGGAGGATATCATCGTCTTCAAACGCCTGACATTCCTCCCCTTTGCATCCATGCTCTTATTTATGGCGGCCACAGCTCCGGCCTTGGGCAGCTATCCGGTCATGCCCTTTGGAGATCACAACATCTCCCTTGACTTAGGAAGATAAAAGATTGCGGTCATACCCATGACCCCGGAGTACGAGAAGTGTCCCAGCATTGCGATGTACTATGTCAATCTCGCGGAGGAAGAGACCGGTTGGCTGAGCTTTGTCCACGTTTTCAGCTATGATGCTTCCCGATCCGTCAGCAACCTGGATAAGATCGTAAAGATTGGGGGAGAGGGCGGACTGCTATTTAAGCTCGTCTCTTCTCTCCTCCAGCTGCAACTTGATCCCGGGCTGCCCTTGATGCTCGGAAGGTCTTCTGTCACAGATTCCTCTGCTTCTTGAGATCTAGAAGGAACGCGCCGATCCACGGCAGTTAGTTTTAAATTAGAGGACCTTAAGGGGGATGTGTCCACCAGGTCCCGTATAAAACCTATAATTCTCGGTTATCGATACTCCTAGCTCCGATTCGCTTCACTTCGCTACCATCCTCTATATCGATAGATGGAAACTTCCTGGCCAGGTTTCCGGAAACAAGGGTATCTATGACATTACCGTGGAGTGTTCGACTGCCGAGATAGCGCCACCCTCGCCACTGAAGAAATCCACTGGGTTGGTGTAGTTGATGGGTAGCGCCCGGTTATTAGTTATGCGACCGCCTTTAACCACGAGGTCACTGTTAACCAGGCAAATTCCTCCTGCACTGGATGCGAAGTTACTATCAATTATTGGGTTCAGGAGGATCATATTCGAATTAGTCCTAAATATAGCTCCGCCTGAACCACCATCGCAGCTTCCTCCAATGTAATTCGGCCCCTCACGCTCTGACGCGTTCGGAAAAGCGTTGTTGTTTAGGAAAGGGCAGTTGTCTAGGAGCGCGCTCGATTCGTAAAGGTTTAGTGCTCATCCGTCGTATGAATAGGTCTTTATCCTGCCATCTGTAAAGACGCAATCCCTGGCATAAGGGCTAGCGCCCATCACATCGAGGCGGGCATTCTCGAACCTGCAGTTCTCTGCCAATACATCAGCATAAGCATGGATTTGGCTCCAACAATCATTGCCGAGAAATTCACGATTATTAGTAGCTTAAGAAGATTCCCCGTAATTTACCTCCTAACACTTGCCGTTTTTATCCGAGCAATCTAACCTACCATCTTTATCGCATACTTTTTTGCACAGCATACACGTTCACCATTTTTCATTTTGCAATTTTTGCAGGTCGATGGGCAGCCCTCGGTAAATCGCTCCATGCGTTTTGTTCTTATCCTGGTTTATCGGCGTCTTTACGCCCAGTTATGGTAGTTATTACCTAATAATCGAACTTAAGTAGTTTTAGAATCATATCAAGAAGAAGTTATAGAGGCTCCGGTAATAACCAAAAGGAGAGCGGTAATGGCGGGTGAAAAGAAGAAGCTAACCACCAATGTTGGCGCCCCGGTATCCGATAATCAGAATGTAGTGACTGCAGGCACACGTGGACCGATGTTACTTCAGAGTGTTTGGTTCATGGAAACGCTCGCTCACTTCGATCGTGAGGTCATTCCCGAGCGAAGAATGCATGCCAAGGGCTCGGGCGCCTATGGAACATTTAAGGTCACCCATGATATAACCAGATACACCAAGGCCAAGATCGTCTCTGAGGTAGGAAAGAGGACGGAGCTGTTCGTGCGCTTCTCGACTGCAGCAGGTGAGGGAGGAGCGGCAGATGCTGAGCGTGATATCCGCGGCTTTGCCATTAAATTCTACACCGAGGAAGGTAACTGGGATCTAGTAGGAAACAACACGCCCGTTTTCTTCCTGAGAGATCCTCTAAAGTTCCCGGATCTGAACCATGCAGTGAAACGCGATCCTCGGACGAACATGCGCAGTGCTCGCAATAACTGGGACTTCCGGAGCGCCCTACATGAGGCATTGCATCAGGTCACCATCACCATGAGTGATCGTGGAATCCCATACTCCTATCGCCATATGCACGACTTTGGCAGTCGTACCTTCAGCCTTATCAACGCTAAGAACGAGCGCTTCTGGGTCAAATTCCACCTGATCACACAGCAGAGCGTCAGGAATCTGACTGATGCCGAGGCAGAGGCTATTATCGCTAAGGACCGAGAGAGCTACCAGAGAGATCTCTACGAGAGCATCGAGCGGGGCGATTACCCACGCTGGAAGATGTTCATCCAGGTGATGCCCGAGGATGATGCTGCAAAATGCCCCTATAACCCATTCGACCTGACCAAGGTCTGGTTCCACGACGACTACCCGTTCATTGAGGTGGGAGTTATGGAGCTTAAACGCAATCCAGAGAACTACTTTGCTGAAGTCGAGCAGTCGGCATTCAACCCGGCTAATATCGTCCCAGGCATAGGTTTTTCACCGGATAAAATGCTTCAGGGGCGTCTGTTCTCATATGGTGACGCCCAACGCTACCGTCTGGGTATGAACCACCACTTGATTCCAGTCAACCGTGCGCGTTGCCCTATACACAGCTACCACCGCGACGGATCTATGAGAGTCGATGGTAACCAGGGCCGCACTCTGGGCTACGAGCCCAATAGCTATGGCGAGTGGCAGCAGCAGCCTGAGTTTGTTGAATCGCCCCTTGACTTAGATGGGGTTGCAGCCTGCTGGAATCACCGTACCGATGAGGACTACTACTCTCAGCCAGGCAAATTGTTCCGCTTGATGGGTCCCGAGCAGCAGCAGGTGCTTTTTGACAACACCGCCCGTTCCATTGGAGATGTACCGAAAGAAATCAAGGCCCGCCATGTTGAAAATTGCCTCAAAGCAGATCCCGCTTATGGCCAGGGTGCAGCCGAGGCATTGGGTATCCATCTAGCGAAGTTCAAAAATAAATCTGAGGTGTTAAAATGAATAGCCTTAAAGGGACAAAGACCGAAAAGAATGTGCTTCTCTCCTTTGCTGGAGAATCCCAGGCAAGGAACAGATATACATATTTTGCTTCCCAAGCAAAAAAAGAGGGCTATGAGCAGATAGCTGCGATATTCCTGGATACAGCGGATAACGAAAAGGAGCACGCCAAGGTTTTCTTCAAACTTCTGGAAGGCGGTGAATTAGAGATCACTTCTGCTTTCCCTGCGGGAGTAATCGGGGATACCAAAGCCAACCTCAAAGAAGCGGCAGATGGTGAGAAGTTTGAGAACACCAAGATGTACCCAGGTTTTGCAGCTATTGCCAAAGCCGAAGGTTTTGATGATATTGCCGACACATTCAATCGCATATCCACTGTTGAAAAAGGTCACGAGAACAGATATCGTGCCCTTCTAAAAAATGTAGAAGAGGAGGCAGTATTCAAGAGAAACGAAACGGCAATCTGGAGATGTCGCAACTGTGGATATCTTCATGAGGGCATCGATGCACCAGAGGAATGCCCGGCATGCAAGCACGAAAGAGCTTACTTTGAAATCTTTAATGAGAACTATTAACGTTGATCCCAGAAAGGCTGTATCAGGAAAAGAATAGGATCCTCACTTTAAGAGTCACAACGTGTAGGCATTGAAATATATGGCTAAGATAGGGGTAGTTAGACATAAGGTAGCTGGCTTCCCAGATTGAAAACAAAAGTTCGATGAGAGAATGGCTGTTCACACGAATACCAGAGGGGTTGGACATGAGCGATATTACGATGAGGCCAGAAAAGAAGCGTATATTATCTATGAGATGAATGGTGGTAAAATATATATGGGAAAGCAGCATATAGCTAAACCCAAGGCTATTGGCAAGCGCAATGGAATTAGACCTTATAGTAATCCTGATCATTCGATAATGCCATAAGGCAATAAAGTCGAAACTATAATATATTGAGCTTAAATGCAGCTAGTTTAGGAAGAGAGAGGTGGTGAAAGTAAAATGGATAAGTATGTTTGCAAGGCTTGTCGCTACGTCTATGATCCCGAGAAGGGCGATAAAAGTTCAGGAATTCCCCCTGGAACTGCGTTTGAGGATCTGCCCAACACATGGGTTTGTCCTAGGTGCGGCCTTTCCAAAGATAAATTTGAGAAGGTAATCTAGGGGATAATTAACTACTACATAAGTATCGATCCATAATAGGAGGGCCCTATTATTTCTTTTGGCACTATCTTACCAATACTATTGTTTGGACATTATAACCCCTCACGTGAGACAGATTTCCCTGATTTAGGGCTTAAGCTTCCTATAGCAGAACCACCAATCTTCGCAGCAACGGTATACTGCCTGACCTACGATATAACGTCCACGCTCCAACGCCTAATTTCTGCGCTGCTTCCTTCATGTCTAGGCAGGGAGCCGGATTCTATGCCGTTTATACTTGTGCAAGGCTCCCCGTATTTCTCTTTCAGCGCCGGGTCGTTCAATATAACCTGCTCGAGGTCCGCAGTTTGAGCAAAGGAAGGCAGCCCACATAACGTGAGAAGACATACTGCCGCCAAAATCTTTATAATAGCGCTCCTCCGCAAACTCATTTTCAATCGCCTCCTTAGGTAGTTATCACTTAGAAACTGCATTTACTACCATCGCAACACCCACTTTTTGTACAATCCACACCAATGCTCGCACAATTGCTGCCTTTCTTAGCACATACGTGTCCAGGGCTAGAAGGTGGGCACGTATAGTCACAGCAACAGCTGTTAGTAGGGGCTCATCCGGGGGTCGTAGCAGGGTTGACTGGAAAATCGTCATAGACCTCCCTATAACGATAATCTTAGGAAAAACTCAGGGCTAATC
>DAXJ01000068.1 GCA_002506335.1 Methanosaeta sp. UBA114 | reverse complement strand
TCCTAAATGGCTCCAGAATCAATGCCTTAATCGTAAAAGATGTCAGCTTCAATGATAGCATCAGGATCTTTTGGGGGCTGCGAACATCAATCAGATGCCCATCTCCTTAGTGGCCTAGCTCTACTGCGGCTTTGGAGTTATGCCTCACCATGTCCTACCCCTGGGCATGGCCATGGTGATGATTTTCACCCTGATCTCCTGGGCGACGGGGGCATCGGCATCACCTGAAGAGGAAAAATTGTCCAAGGCGCGCCTCCCAGGATCACCGCCTTTTCCGCCTTTTATTACAGCGTATTGGCTTTCTCTACTGCCAATGCTAAGGATTTAGCCTTCAAAGGCCATTACAGGCACGCTGGTGCAGCAGAAGGCATTATCGGCTGACTGCTCATGGCCACCTTCCAGTCCACTTTAGGTATAATAGTGAAAGGGTGAGAATTACATCGCTGAAGAAAAGGTAGAAATAGGCAGCCTTTCAAGCTGCCTGATTGGGTTTATGATTGGGATTCAGGAGAACATTCTGGCGCACCCTTCGGTGGCCTTCTTCTCTTCCTCATCGCCCAGAACCTTGTTTATGGCCATCTTGAAGTCATCACCTGAGACAGTGGTTGCGCCTCTTCTGATGGCGTTCATGCCGGCCTCGACTACTATGGACTTGAGATCTGCGCCGCTGGCCTCTTCGGTCTCCTTGGCGATCTTGTCCAGATCCACATCAGGGGCCATGTTCACCTTTCCAGCGTGGATATTGAGGATCTTCATCCTTCCCTCCAGGCTTGGCAGGGGGATCTCTATGATCCTATCAAACCTTCCCGGGCGAAGGAGGGCCGGGTCCAGGATGTCTATCCTGTTGGTGGCGGCTATGATCTTAATATCGCCGCGGGTTCTAAAGCCGTCCATCTCAGCCAGGAGCTGCATCATGGTCCTGTTGACCTCGGCGCTTCCCGTGGTGCCGTCGTGGGTCCTTATGCTTCCAACGGCATCTATCTCGTCTATGAAGATGATGGCTGGAGTCTTATCCCTGGCCATCTGGAATATATCCCTGACCAGCTGGGCGCCCTCGCCTATGAACTTGTGGACGAGCTCTGAGCCTGACATGTGGATGAAGGTGGCCATGGACTCGTGGGCCACGGCCTTGGCTAGGAGGGTCTTGCCGGTACCAGGCAGGCCGTAGAGCAGGACGCCTCTCGGGGGCTCGATTCCTACCCCTTGGAAGATCTCAGGCTGGGTCAAGGGTAGCTCAACCGTCTCCCTGACCTCCTGGATCTGCTTCTCCAGGCCACCTATATCTGCGTAAGAGACCTCGGGGGCCTCTATGAGCTCCATGGCCTTGGCCCTAGCATCGACGCAGCGGTCCAGAATCCTGACGATAGTTAGAGAATTGTTGATGGCTACACGGGTATTGGGCTCGAGCTTGGGCATAAGCTCTGGAGGAGCAGTGGTTATGAACTCCTGGTTGTTGCCGTGCTGGCGGAGGAGAACGTAGTCCTCCCCCATCTCCACGACCGTGGCCAGAAAGAGGGGCATCCTCCTAAGAATGGCGTTCTCTTTCTTGAGCCTCTCAACCTCGCGCATGTATTTTTTATTGGTGATAAGAGACTCGAAAAGCTTGGCTCTGACCTCCTCTCTCTCCACTTTAGTGGTCTCCAGCTCATCGGCCAAGTTCTTGTTCTCGGTCTCCAAGGCCGAGATCCTCTTGGCGATGTACTCCTGGATGGTCTCTTGATCTTGCGCGGACGTCGACTCGCTCATGAGAATAAGGCACAATTTTCACCCATATAAATCCATTCCTGAGAACCAAGGCCGTTTGCTAGAGGCAGGATATCTGATCATGGGTATATTCACGGCTTTTTAGCCCCTGAGGGTCGGAAAGGAACTGGAAAACCTATTGCGCAGAGAGATTTGGCCGCATTGCCCTGTCTTTAACCTTCAACTCTGGTCCCCGCTCTCCACCGCCACGGTTCCATCCGGAAAGATATTAATCCGAACTTAGTAGATTTATTGAGGTGACAGCATGATTACCGTCCAGAAGTACATCCCCCCTCCATTCCAGATCGTGGAGAGAAAAGGCCTCGGACACCCGGATACCCTCGCGGATGGAATATCCGAGGCCATCTCAAAAGCCCTCTCCAAATTCTACTTGGAAGAGTATGGCCAGATCCTCCACTACAACGTAGATAAGGTTCTCATCATCGCAGGAAAGTGCTTTCCCGAGTTTGGGGGAGGTTCTTTAGTGGTGCCGCCGTCGGTGGTGGTTGGCGGCAGGGCAACCAGATTCATAGATAAACCCCTGGATAACCTAGTGGGAGATGCTGCAGCATCCTACCTCCAAAAGACAGTAGCCCACCTAAAGGACTTCGATATAGAACCCAGGTTGGGCGAGGGAGCGCCGGAGCTTAAGAACCTCATTGGCCAGGGAGCCAATGATACCTCCATAGGGGTAGGCTACGCCCCCCTGGATCGGATTGAGAGACTGGTCTTGGGCATTGAGCCAGCCGTAAGATCCGTCCAGGGCGTTGGTGAGGATACCAAGATCATGGCGGTGAGAAACGGCAGGGATCTCAAGATCGTCATCGCCGTGGCCATGATCTCCAGATATATCTCATCGAGGGCTGAGTACGATGAGGCCAAGGCCAAAGTAAAGGATGCTGTCCTGAAGCTGACGGATGCAAAGGTCAGCGTTAACGCCGCGGACTCTGGCGAGAATATCTTCCTCACGGTGACCGGAACCTCCATAGAGATGGGAGACGATGGCGCTACAGGCAGGGGAAACCGGGGCAACGGCCTCATAACTCCCATGAGGCCCATGACCATGGAGGCAGTGGCAGGCAAGAACCCCGTCAGCCACGTGGGAAATATCTATAACGTTCTGGCCAGGAAGGCCGCCGAGGATATATCAAAGTTGGACGGCGTGGAGGAGGCCTATGTGACCCTGGTGAGCAAAATAGGTTCTCCCCTGGACAAGCCCCTGATAAAAGGAATACAGATCTTTTATCCCGAGGAACCGAAGATCTCCCCTGCCCTGAAATCCAAAGCTGAGGGAATAGTCGACTACTGGCTGGAGAAGACAGGCGACCTGGTAGAAGAGTTCGTGAAGGGCAGTATACCTCTGTACTAGCCCTTCTGCGCGTCCTTCTTTGCCATCTCCATCCTCTGCTTGGCCGTGTAGCCGGTGGCCTTTCCCAGGAAGCTCCTGAAGCGCTTATTTGTATCCAGGACCTCCCGGTCGTCTACGCCCTGAGCCGACTCAGTCACCACTGAGAGCCTCTTTCCCTCAATCCAGGCCTCAATGCTCTTCAAGGCGCCGTAAGAAGTGTGAAGGTGGCCGTTTTCCAGCTTGATCTCGGAGGTGAACTCCTCCTCCAGGGCTTTTTTGATCCTATCTATGTCGGGCTTGAAGCCCCTCTTGAGTGAGTATTCCATGGGTGACCAGGAGAGACTTATTCAAGTATAGATCTTTCGAGGCGAGGTTTATTCCTAAACAGGTGAGACGGTTAGCTACGGTATAGTTTAACCATGAGCATGGTAATATCATGGAAGAAATTGTAGTTTTAATGTAATTATGCCTTTAACAACGATGAGCTCAGGTAACAAAAGATAAACAGACCGAGTTTAGCGTAACTGAACGTAAATCGCCGGTGTTCCGGGATAGAGAACCATTAACACCCGGAAGAATATGGCTTTGTTCCTTTGACTCTTATTTGTATAGGGCGTTCGTTCGGTTCTATCTTTATCAACCATTTTGAAAGATACATGTCGATTTCTGTTTAAGGTCAACCTGTTCAGCGCCTGGATATTGCTGATATTTATGATCATCTTCTTCATCTCGGGCTACGCCTGGACTGAGAAGATCATCATGCCCATGCAGCAGGCCGGGTGGATTCACACCTAGCTGGACGTGTACCTGGACCTCTTCTTCCTGGTTCACACATTGATCAGCGCCAAATTCGCCTTCATGCGCCAAAAAGCTGGCCGCGAGGCCCTAATAAACGCGCTCCCGTGCTTATTGTGGCGGCCACGGCCAATTTCGTCGCGGCTCTGTCGATATAGCCAAATTGAAACCGAAAAAATGACTAAGGAGGGGCGAGTATCCCTTCGGAGGGACGGGCAGCCCCTTTTCTCTATCCTATCTTTACCCTACTTTGATTTACTTTGCCTTGGAGATTTAGATCTTGGCGTAAGCCGCCACTGGCCCTAAAGCCTCCTGGGTTCTCAATAGCTGATTGTATTTGGCGGTCCTCTCGCTCCTGGCAGGGGCTCCTGTCTTGAGCATCTCGCATCCTAGGGCCACGGCCACGTCGGCCAGAGCAGAGTCCTCGGTCTCGGCAGACCTGTGGCTGGCCATGACCTTGAATCCTGACCTAAAAGCCATCTGGGCGGTGTCAAAGGCCTCGGAGACGGAGCCTATCTGGTTGAGCTTGAGAAGGAGGCCATTGGTCGCGCGCATCTTTATGCCCTTCTCCAGCCTCTTGGGGTTGGTGACGTAGAGGTCATCCCCGATGATGATGGTGTTCTTGAGCCTGGCAGTGAGCTTGGCAAAGTCCTCATAGGCGTCCTCTTGGAAGGGGTCCTCTATGGATATGATGGGGTAGGTGGTGACGAGATCGGCATAGAAATCGCCAAGCTGGTCGGGAGTGAGCCTATTTCCATCCACCGAGTAGCCGTCGTCCAGGAAGAAGCTGGAGGCTGCGGAATCCAGGCCTATCTTTATCTCCTCGCCGTAGCCGGTGATGTCCAGGGCACTCATGATGGCATCCAGGGCGTCCCCGGTCCTGCTCAGGGACGGGGCGTACCCGCCTTCGTAGCCGACGTTGGTGGCGACGGCGCCGTACTTGCCCTTAAGGATCTTGCCCAGGGCGTGGTAGGTCTCGGTGCCCATCCTCAGGCCCTCGCTGAAGGTCTTGGCCCCGACTGGCAGAATCATGAACTCCTGGATGGCCAGGTCGTTTCCGGCGTGCTGACCACCGTTCAGGACGTTGAAGGAGGGTATAGGGAGCTTGTAGGTGTTTACGCCGCCCAGGTACCTATAGAGTGGCAGGCCCATCTCGCTCGCTGCTGCCTTAGCCGCGGCCAGAGAAACACCAAGGATGGCGTTGGCTCCCAGATTTGCCTTGTTAGGGGTGCCGTCCATCTCGATCATGAGCTCATCGAGCTCGCGCTGAGCCGAGACGTCCATCCCCAGGATCTCAGGAGCTATGACATCGTTTACGTTTCTTACCGCATTCAAGACGCCCTTGCCACCATACCTGTCGCCCTTATCGCGGAGCTCTAGGGCCTCGTGGCTGCCTGTGGAGGCGCCAGAGGGGACTGCTGCCCGTCCAAAGCCGCAGCAGGTATAGATATCAACCTCTACTGTGGGGTTGCCGCGGGAGTCAAGGATCTCCCGGGCGTGAACTTTCTCGATCTGCGATGACATTCGACACCACGACTAAAGGCCTTATTAGCAGGCTTATTATACCTTTTGCGTAAGGTGCGTCGGCCTTGGGATCAAAATCTCTAAATCAGGGCTTCTTAAATATACAAAGCTTCAAGAGCAATCAAAGCAAGGCTTAGCCCCCTGCCGTGGCGCATCTTCTGGGCCTGTCTGGACACATGTGATCATCTTCCGAAAGGAAACTTTTTGGCAATTATGATCATGACCCGTGTTAGCGTGATATCACCGCCCGCAGAGCGATCGAGGTCTACCGCGTGGCGGAGAGTCAAAGAACTGAAAGGAAGGGGTCAGTGCACAAACCAGTTTCCAAAATTTTTCTCATTAAGACAAATTACCACCATCAATTGCCTGAGGTATACAGTTCAGACCAGATATCTTTTCAGACCGCAACACTTATAAATGGTTCTCCGAGTCCATCGGTCATGAAGGCTCGGATCTCCACTGGGGCATATCAGGAACTGTCTCTCTCAGCTGCCCTGGAGTGCGTCTCCAGGGTCTCCGACAGCGCTGAGGTTCTGAGCGAAGGCAGACACAGTCTTCTAATACCTGAGAACGTGGAGGTTCTTCAAACCTTTAAATTGAAGTATACAGTCCACGGTGCTGTCAGCGGAGTCAACATCGCCAGCCTCGACCCAGGCGTCAGATCATCCTCTGTCGCCCTTCATAAGAGGGAGATTGCTCTCTCCGCCAAGGTAGGCGCAAGCCTCTACGTCGTTCATCCCGGATACCTGGGCTGGAGCTTCCAGGCCTTCAGGACAACCAAGGCCCTGGAGAGGTCCTTGGAGGAGCTTAAGGCTGCGGAGATCGAGTATGGCATCCGCGTGGCTCTGGAAAACCTGCCTAAGTGTCCTTGGCCCTTCTTCTCCTCACCGGGGCTGGATCTGAAGGGCTTGGGAATCGCCCTGGACGTTGGCCACGCCAACACCTGTGGCTTATTGAATGCTTTTTTGACGCGCCCTGAAGTTGTTCACGTTCATCTGCATGATAACAAGGGGAGGAGGGATGATCACCTGGCCATCGGTCAGGGAAATGTGGATTTTGGACCCGTTTTGGAGATGATCTCCGCCAGGAAGATCACCGCAGTTCTTGAGCACAACAGCGAAATGGCAGTGATGGAGAGCATCAAGGCTTTGCGGGTCTTTGAGACCATGCAGAAAAGATTTATACAGAGCGTTATACCCACGGCTTGGAGATGGCCCACTAATGCTGGGAGTAGTCCTCTGGATACTGGGTGTAAGTGCCTTCGTCCTTCTGGGATCATGGTACGTTAGGAGATTTGGCCTTCTGATCCCTTAACTGGTTTATCAGCAGCCTAATTGAGCCAAGGACCGATCTTAAGCAGCGAGCCATGATCAGCCGACAGGTTAAGACGATGCTGCGTTCGGTCATCGATTCTTTCAATGCAATGAAAAATGTGCCCGGAATCAGCGACACGCAGCTCAGCAGGATGATCCAAAACTTGATTGGCAAATACCAGGAAGATCTCAAGAACATAACCAGAGAGGCAGCTATAGCTGAGCTGGATCGGTACGACCAGGACCGCCATGCTTGGACGGTTGAGGACATTGCTGGCTGATCTGGTACGAATCGATGTGCATCGCAAGTTTTCACATCAAACGTGAAAACTCAAATGATCCGAAGACCAGACACCGGAGAAGCTATTTTTTGATCTTTTTTTGATCTTTTGCACATATATACCCTCATAACGCCTCGTGGGGTGCAGGGGCAGCGGAAACTCCGGCCTTTAGGCCGGGGCCTTCCCGCTCCGCCCTCCCTACTCCCAGGCAGTCCGCCTGGATGGCGTATCATGGCCAAAATGGCACACCGCATGGGGGTTTCGCTGATTGTAGTGTGTCATAACGTATATGTATTTCGGTAATGACACCCTACAATTATAGCGCGGGGTGCAGGTGTAGAGAAAACCCCGGTCTTCAGGCCGGAGAGCAATCACAATTTCCAAAACGCGTTTAAAAGCCCAAATTCCATCAGGGTAGGTAATTTCGATGAGCAAAAAAGACCAAGGCAAGCGTGGAGTCGTCGTCCAGATGGACGTACCAAGGACATTCCGCTGGACGATCGCTGCTACAGAAGAGTTTGAAGACCTGGTAGGCCCAGAGCTAGTCAAGCACAGAGTCATCAAGCACGACGAGCCCTTTACGGTCCGGGGAGTATTAAGCGGAGTAGGCTTGGAAAAGCCATCTATCTTGAGACTCGCCGTGTGACTACTCCCACGACTGAAGTC